>CATPBU010000184.1 GCA_955652455.1 Candidatus Dormiibacterota bacterium | reverse complement strand
TCTCCAGAGGATTCGCGACCTCGGCGTGCGCATCGCCATCGACGACTTCGGCACCGGATTCTCGGTGCTGAGCCGCTTGCAGGGTTTCCCGCTCGACACCCTCAAGATCGACCTCTCCTTCGTGCGTGCGATCGTGGAGGATGGCGACCAGGCACCGATCGTCGACGCCATGATCGCCATGGGGCGCAGCCTCGGCCTCACAGTGGTGGCTGAGGGAGTTGAGACCGAGGTGCAGCGCGACTACCTGACGACCAAGGGCTGCTCGCAGCTGCAGGGGTACCTGATCAGCCGCCCGATCGCGGCCGCGGAGCTTGCGGTCTGGGTCAAAGCCATCACACCGTCGGCGGGAACGCTGCGCATCGTTGCGTAGCTGTCCTCGGTTGGTGGGCGGCTGCCAAGCCAAAGCTATGCCCTCCGTCGCCGTCACGTCGCCACTGCCATCGTGCCTGTAAAGCGCCAGCTAGGGAGTTCCCGGCGCTCGCGCCGAGTGCGCCGAAATGACACCGCGGCCAGCGGCTTCCGGGTCGATGGCGGTCGCCTCCATCTGCGGGCTCGTCGGGCTCTCCGACGTAGTGGCGGAGGCGTCAGCGGACGGGTCACTCGAGACCACGTAGCCGCTCCCTACCTTCGGTGCGCTCTCGCCCGACGCCGCTATGCGGACCTCGGCAACACGCGGGGTGGGTCGGTGACACCGCCGGAGGACGTTTGTGCAGCGACGACGCGATCACGTCCCGCGCTCTTGGCGTCGTAGAGAGCCTCGTCGGCGGCCGATACCAGGCGGCTGGGGTTGTCGGCGTGGGCCGGGAAGGCTGCCACCCCGCCCGACAGAGTCGGGCGTTGGCCGTTGGGGAGAGTGACGCGCGTCGTCACTGCCTCGCGGAGGCGATCGCAGAGCTCCACACCGGCGGCGCACTCGGTCTCTGGCATCAGAATGAGGAATTCCTCGCCCCCGTACCGGTAGATCGTGTCCACATCACGCACGACGCTGCGCATCACCGCCGCGACCTCCTGCAGGACCTTGTCGCCACGTGCGTGGCCAAAAGTGTCGTTGACGGTCTTGAAATGGTCGAGGTCGAGCATCGCGACCGCCAAGGAACGTCCGTATCGCGCAGCTCGGGCCACCTCACTCGCGAGGGTGCTGTCGAGGTCGCGGCGGTTCGGAAGCAAGGTGAGCGCGTCCGTGCGCCCCGACTCCTCGGAACGCTCATAGAGCCGCGCAGCCTCTATAGCCGTCGCGGCCTGGCTCGAGAGCATGTCGATCAGTTCCATGTCGACAGTGGACAGCTCGACGGCGTGGTCGGCTCCCGCCTCGATCACGCCGACAACACGCGCACCTACGATCATCGGCACGGCGATGGCGTGGGTCCAGGGGTCGGTCACGCCGGCGTGCGTCACCGGCTCCGGGCCGACGATCCGACCGAACCGCGCCGCCTTGCCCATCGCCTGGTCTGCCATGGACATCGGCTCGAGACCGGCAACTCGCCCCTTGAGGCCGGCGGAGTCGTACGCGGCCAACAGCGTCTCGTGACCTTCATCGGTCAACCAGATCACACACCGCGTGCCAGAGCCGGTGGCGATCACGCTGTGCGAAACGGCCTCAAGGACATAACGAAGGTTGAGGCTTCCCGCGATCTCCCGACCCATGTCGACGATGCCGTGCAAACGCACTGCATGGTCCGCCGCCTCCAGTTCGCGTTGCTGCACTCCGGCACGCGCGGCGTGCAGTGTGGCCGCGATGCCGCTCAGCCGACGCATGATCTCTTGTAACTCCGCCGGGCCGGCGTCAATGACCTCGGGCTGCTTATAGTCTCCAGAGCCAATGTCCTCGAGCGTCTTGAGGATGGTTGAGACAGGGCCGACAACTGCACGACGCAGCGCCCGGCGAGCGCGCCACCAGAGCAACGCGGCCAGGAGCCCCACCGAGAGTTCAATGACGAGTCCGCCGATGGCGACGGCATTGGACGAATCCTGCGCGCCCTGAATGCTCGCATCAATGTAGGCATTGAGGCTTGTCTCCGTGACGCGGTAGCTGTCGAAGAGGCTCTTTCCAGCGGCGAGGAATGTCGAAGTCGTGCCGACTCCCGGGAGCTTCGCCTGCGCTGGGGCCGCCCACCCTGACACCCACGCACTCTGAGTCAGGCGGAGCGCGACGTAGCCGTCAAGCAGACTTGCGTTCCTGGCCACCGCTTGCTGCAGCTCGGCGTTCCCCTGAGCCAGTTCCTGCTGCCCAGAGTGGTAGGGCTCGAGAAACGTAGCCTCGCCGGTATCGAGGAACCCGCGCAGCCCCGTCTCCTGGTCGAGCATTCCGGAATGGGCGAGGGACAGAGCCTCGCTTGCATTGACGTAGGTGACGGCAGACTGCACGAGCATCGACCGCCCGACGTTGACGCCGACGGCGACTAGCACCGCAATCGCGGCAAGACCACCTAGGCGGAGGACGGTCCGCGACACCGCCTGGTCGAGACGGATTGAAGTCATGGGACGCTTAGGCATGCTAGTGGCTTCGTCGATGCTAGGCGCATGGCACCACTGCGTCGGCCCGCGTGACAGGGTCGTTTGTTCCCCGATGCACCACGAATCAGGGCGGACGTAGGACTGGATGAGCAGTGACGAGTCTCCGTCGATCCGCCCGGCGGCGTCGCCGGCACTGCTGACGCCGTCGGACCGCGACGCACTCCTCGCTGCGGTCACGGCTAGGTGAGGAGACGTTCGCCGCCCACGCTGACGGGGAAGTTCGGAGGATCGCAGCATGGAGGGCGAGGCACAGGACCGCGACGCTTTCATCGAGCCGGCGACCGATGGCGTCCACGTCACCGCTACAAACCGATGACCTCACGGTCGTCGTCATCCCCACGGAGGAAGTCGGCGGGGTGTCCCGGGGCATCCTGCAGCCCCGCCGAACCACGGCGACGCCAGTTGAAGGCTCGTCCGTCATTAGTCCCCGCCCGAAGGATGCCGTCCGCAGACCGTGACAGCAGCGCACTGTTGCCGACGCCACTGGTCAACACGCGGACCGCCTAGGCCGCATGGATGGAATCCTGGTTAGCATAATTCTGGCGGTTGCGCCATCAGCCGCCGCGGCAGCATGCCCTCCGCCGGTATCTCTCCGATGCAAGGGCCGTCGAGGTTGCCACGAAAGGAGTCAGTAATACTTGACGTCGAGGTGTCTACTCTTGTGTGGGTCGAAGGATGAGTAGCGGACAGCACGGGGTCAAGGACGGACAGCACCGGTTGCCGGCCCGCTGGCAACGGCTGTGGGTCGTCCTCATGGCAGCCTCCCTGGTGGGTCTCGCCCTCCTCCTGCGCCCTCTATCGGTCGGCGCCTCATGCGCTGAGGGAGTCTCCCTCCAGGAGGCAATTCGATCGTCGCCGACGATCTTCGTGGGGACGGTCAGCTCTGTGTCCGACCAAGGACGTCGAGCCCGGGTGCACGTCGACGACGTGTGGAAAGGCATCAACCTTCCCGCCGACGTCGAGGTCATCGGGACTCCCGACCTGTCTGCAGCCGCTACGGACGTGGATCGCGCCTTCACAACCAGCCAGCAGTACCTGTTCCTGCCTACCGCGGGCGGCCCACAAAATTTCCAGGACAACAGCTGTACCCAGACCCAGCCCTACAGCCAGGCTCTGCTGTCTCTACGGCCGTCCGGCGCGCCGGGTGCGCCGGCCTCGCAAGCCTCCTCAGGCCTTTCTCCTTCCCTGTCTGCGGCAATCATCCTCGCGGTGCCGGCTGCAGTCCTGTGCGCGATCGCATTGACCGTCCGACGTAAGGGTCGCAGAGGTCCCGCGCCAGCCACCTTTCCTGGGTCGATTCGTTGACGACTACTTGCACAAGAAAGACGCGAAAGATCGGAGGTGCGCCCCCGCGCCTGACGCCCGTCCGTCAGGCTTGAGCTAGGAGGCTGGATCGACGTTGGAACTCTTGCTCGTCGATCTCACCGCGTGCGAGGCGCCCTTCGAGAATTGCGAGCGCACTATTTCCGCTCGACAGCGGAGCTGGATTCGCCTGGCGGGCGAACCAGATCACTGCAAAGACGATGCCCGCCATGACCAGCGCCGCTACCAGCGCCTCACCGGCCATCATCCACCAACTGCCGCCGCCGTAGTCGTTACCCCACATCATGATTGTGATCTCCTCTATCGTTAGTTAGCGTCGTTTCCACTAGGCAGCCACACCAGTGCCGAATGTCACCAGTATTGACGCGCACCGTCCCCTTATCCGTCGGGACAAGGGCGGGGGCCTCGGCGCCGAATCCTC
>CATPBU010000183.1 GCA_955652455.1 Candidatus Dormiibacterota bacterium | reverse complement strand
GGACCGCAGCACCCCAGCACGCACGGTGTGCTGCGGCTGGTGCTGCAGCTCGACGGCGAGGTGGTGCGCGAGTGCCGCCCTGACATCGGGTTCCTTCACACCGGCTTCGAGAAGTCGTTCGAGTCGCACACGTGGCAGCAGTGCATCCCGTTCACCGATCGGATGGACTACCTGGCGCCGTTGTTCAACAACCTCGGCTTCTCGCTCGCCGCCGAACGCCTGCTCGGCGTCGAGGTGCCGATGCGCGCCCAGTACCTGCGTGTGATCATGTGCGAGCTCACCCGGGTGGCCAGCCACTTCCTCTGGTACGGAACCAGCGCGCTGGACCTGGGCGCGACCACACCGTTCGTGTACGCGTGGCGCGAGCGCGAAAAGCTGCTCGACATCAACGAGTTGGTCAGCGGCGTCCGCATGCACACGTCCTTCATCCGTGTCGGCGGCCTGCTCGCCGACGTGCCGGATGAGTTCTATGCGCTCGTCAACGAGGTGGTGCGCACCTTTCCGAGCTTCATCGACGAGTACGAGCTGCTGATCACCAAGAACCCGATCTGGCTCGAACGCACCCGCGGCCTTGGCGTGATCACCCCCGACGATGCAATCGCCTACGGCGCGACCGGGCCAACACTGCGCGGCAGCGGCATCCCCTACGACCTGCGCAAGGCCCAGCCCTACAGCGCCTACGACCACTTCGACTTCGACATCCCGATCGGCAGCCACGGCGACGTCTACGACCGCTACCTGGTGCGCATGCGCGAGGCGCGTGAATCGCTGCGCATCATCGGGCAGGCGATGGCCAACCTGCCCGGCGGTCCGGTGAACACGAGCGACCGCAAGGTCGCCCTGCCGCCTCGCAACGAGATCAACAAGTCGATGGAGTCGCTCATCCACCACTTCAAGCTGGTGACCGAGGGATTCCACGTGCCCCACGGACAGGTGTACCAGGCGATCGAGTCGCCCCGCGGCGAGCTCGGCTTCTACATCGTCAGCGACGGCGGCAACCGTCCCTACCGCTGCAAGGTGCGCGCGCCGTCGTTCAGCAACCTCAGCGCGCTCCCACACATGGTCCACGACGAGCTGATCGCCGACGTGGTCGCCGTCATCGGGTCGATCGATATCACGCTGGGGGACGTTGATAGATGAGCGCTGCGGTGTTGAGCGACGACACCGTTGCGGAGATCACGGCGCTCAGGGATCGGTATCCGCAGGCGCGGAGCGCCATCCTGCCGTGTCTGTGGGCGGTGCAGAACGAGGTCGGGTATCTGTCGGTCGAGGGGATGGCTGAGGTGGCCTCACTGCTCGATCTTGCGCCCAGCGAGGTGCAGGCCGTCAGCACGTTCTACTCGATGTACTTCGACCGACCGGCCGGTGATCACCACATGCTCATCTGCGTCAACGTGAGCTGTGCGCTTCGCGGTGCCGATGACATCGTCAAGCATGTCGAGCAGCGGCTCGGCTGTCCTTCCGGGAGCACGACCGATGACCGAAGGTTCACCTGGGAGAGCACGATCGAGTGCCTTGGCGCGTGCGGGGGGGCCCCGGCCATGCAGGTCGACCACCGTTTCCACGAGGACCTGACCACAGATCGGGTCGACACCATCCTGGAGCGGCTCCGGGCCGAGCCTCGCCCGACCCACGGCCATGGCCACTCGCCTGACCAGCGGGTGACCGAGACGCCTCCGCTCACCGGGCCGCACCCGCTGGCAGGGGAGACGCCTCCCGCGCCCACTGCCGAGGGGCCTCCCGCAGACACGGGGCCGCCTCCCGAGCGCCCGTCGAAGCCTCGCGCCGGTCGCACCACACCCCGCAAGCGACCGCGTCTCGACGCCAGCGATCTGTAGGATCGCGCGGTCATGGCGGAACACAAGCTGCTCACCCAGGACTTCGGCATCGAGGGCCTGCAGACGCTCGCCGTCTACCAGCGCCGGGGCGGCTACCAGGGGTTGCGCGAAGCTTTCCGACGCTTCACCCCGGAGAGCCTCGTCGACGAGGTGAAGTTGAGCGGGCTGCGCGGCCGGGGCGGCGCCGGCTTCCCAACCGGCACCAAGTGGGGATTCCTGCCCAAGGACGTGTTCCCGCGCTATCTCTGCTGCAACGCCGACGAGTCGGAGCCGGGCTGCTTCAAGGACCGCGCGCTGATCGACGAGAACCCGCACCAGCTCATCGAGGGGCTGCTGATCGCGGCGTTCGCGCTGCAGGTGAACACGGCCTTCATCTACATCCGTGGCGAGTATCGCGACCAGCGCCTGCTGCTCGAGCGCTGCGTGGAGGAGGCACGCGCGGCCGGCCTGATCGGCGACAACATCCTCAGCAGCGGCTTCAAGTGCGACGTCATCGTCCACGGCGGTGCCGGCGCCTACATCTGCGGTGAGGGGACGGCGCTCATCGACTCGCTCGAGGGTTACCGCGGGCAGCCGCGGCTCAAGCCGCCGTTCCCCGCGCTCAAGGGCCTGTATGGCAAGCCGACGGTCGTCAACAACGTCGAGACCCTTGCCAACCTGCCCCACATCGTCCAGCGCGGCGGCGCCTGGTTCAAGGCGCTGGGCACGGAGAAGAGCACCGGCACCCGGCTGTTCTGCTGCAGCGGCCATATCAACCGCCCCGGCACCTACGAGATGGAGATGGGAACGCCGATCCGCGAACTGCTCGACCAGGAGTGCGGGGGAGTCTGGAAG
>CATPBU010000182.1 GCA_955652455.1 Candidatus Dormiibacterota bacterium | reverse complement strand
TGCCAGGGCCCAGGCGATGACATCACGTGCGTTGCCGTCACCCACACGTGCGCGTGCCAGGACCAGTTCCTGTTCGGAGAAGACAGTGGTCGGCAGCGTCATGTGTTCCTCGTTCTCGTTCTCACCGGCACCGGCATCTGCACCGGCACGTCACGTTGTTGCCAGGTGTGTGCGCAGTCCTCGGTGAGGACGATTCCCGCAGCGTTCAGGCTGCGGGGGCTACGTCGACGGCGCGACCGCGGTCGCGTGGAAGCCTATCGACTGCGCTCAGCGCATTCGACAGATTGCGGTGCCGCAGCGGCCGTGGTCGAGCCACAGCCTGCGTGTCAGCGAATCGCCTTCCCTCGTCATTGGCGCTGATCCTACGGTGGCCAGGTTGTCGGCGTCAAACTGGATCGGCGCGGCGCCAACTGTTCACAGAAGCGACGTTGTCGCAGCTGAACTGATCCCGGTGCCCGGTGTCCCACCCCTGAACTGCACGGTTCCGATATCGTCCGCCCATGCTGGGGGAGGCGACGATGTGGCTCTGATCGCCTGGATCGGGTTCGCCGCCGGTGTGGCATTGGTGCTGCTCACCTGGGCGAGTGTCCTCGAAACCACCGTCGTCCCGCGCAGCTCGCGCACCGGTTTGACGGCGCTGATCTTTCGACTGTCGGGCTACCCGGTCCGCATGGCGGCGTCTCGAGTCGACGACTTCGAGACGCGTGATCGCATGCAGGCATACGCGTCCGCGGCATATCTCATCTCGTCGCTGGTGGTGTGGCTTCTGCTCTTTCTCTCCGGTTACGCGTTGATCCTGTGGCCGTACAGCCAGGACCTCGGTGAGGCATTCCGACTTGCCGGTTCGTCCATGCTCACCCTGGGGATTGCCGTGCCGCACGACAGCGTCCCCACCGCCATCGTGTACCTGGCCGCCCTCACCGGGCTGGTCGTCATCACGCTTCAGATCGCCTACCTCCCGGTCCTGTACGCGTCGTACAACCGGCGCGAAACGCTGGTGACGATGCTCGAGGGCCTGGCGGGGACGCCCGGTTGGGGGCCTGAGGTCCTGGTGCGCTCTGCGGCCATCGACAACCTCGACGGGCTTCGCGACATGTACGACCGCTGGATGGCGTGGGCGGCCGACGTCTCCGAGAGTCACACCGCGTACCCGGTGCTGCTCTATTTCCGGTCGCCCACCGCGCAACGCTCGTGGGTCATCTCTCTTCTCTCCATCCTTGACGCCGCGGCGATGCACCTTGCGCTCTGCCCGATATCGGTGCCCGCGCCTGCGCGGAACATGATGCGGGTCGGCTACCTGGCATTCCGCCAGCTCGCCGGGGCCATCGGTCACCCCGTGCCGGAGGATCCGAACCCCGACGATCACATCGAGCTCACCAGGGAGGAGTTCATCACGGCCGCGGAACGGGCACGCGATGCGGGCATGGAGTTTGAACGCGAGCCCGAGGCCGCCTGGGTGCACTTCAAGGGCTGGCGGGTCAACTACGAGGCGGCCGCGTACGTCCTCGCCGCCGAGCTCGACGTGGTCCCCGCCATGTGGTCGGGCCCCCGGCTGCGACCGGGTCCCCCGCTCGCGCCGCTGCGCCCGACCGACCGGGTGTCCGTCTCGGTTGAGGTGACCGAGATCCGCCGCGTCGGCGACCTCCGCCGGCAGCGCCGCGCCGAGCTGCAGCGCCAGGCGCGGCACGATCACCACGACCCCCCGGACGGTGACGCCGACCCCATCTAGCCGCGCGTGTCAACGACCAGGCTCCAGCTGGCGGACCAGGTCATCGAGATGGCCGCGGAGCGCCGCCTCGAGCTGCTGGATGAGTGCGTACAGCCCGATGGCGGTATCGCGCGTGTCGCCGTTCAGCTGCCGGAGCGCCCCCGGGAGGATCGGGACGCCCCCGGGAGGGCCCGGCGCCGGCGCAGGCGATGACCGCGCAACCGGGGCACCCGGGATCGCAGGGATCGGAGATGCCGAGGGTGTGGCGCCGACAACCGGCCAAGTGGTCGGCTCCACTGTGGCGCCGCTGGGCTGGGCGAGCAGGTGGGCGCCTCCCCACGCGACCAGGACGATCGTCGCTGGGAGGAGGATTCGCGCTGAGAGCAATCGCATGGGCACGCTCCATCTGGCGCGCGCCGCCCCTCCGCCGCGGTGTCTGACCCGGCGCCGGCCAGCATACACAGATCAGTGGTGATGGGGCAAGCACACGCCCGGCGGGCGGACCTCCCCAGCGCGCCGACTGGGAGGTCTGTGCAAGCCTGTAGACGTGGCCTCTCGTCTGCGCCTGCTGACCTGCCTCGCCGCCGCGGTCGCCACGACCAGTGCGTGTGGGTCGACCCCGGTGGCGAGCGTCACCGCGACAGCGGAGCCGCCGACCGCGACCCCGACCACAGCCCCGACTGCCACCCCCGACCCCTGCATGGTGGCCCAGCAGTCGCCGCCCTCAGGGACCATCCCGGCCGCCTTCGCCACCGCCCTTGCGTTCGCGCCGGACGGCCGGCTCTTCTATTCGCAGCGCTCGGGCGCGATCCGCGTCTGGCAGAACGGTGCGGCCAGGACATTCGCGACCGTCCCCACCGTCACGACGGAGGCAAACGGCTCCTATAGCGAGCGTGGGCTCCTCGGCCTGGCAATCAGCCCCACCTTCGCCAGCGATCGTTTCGTTTATGCGTTCTACTCGGACGGCAACCGCACCCAGCAACACGTGATCCGGTGGCGCGATTGCGCCGGCACCGGTGTCGACGCCAAGATCCTGGTGACACTCCCATCGGGGTCGGACTGCTGCCATAAGGGAGGTCGCCTCGCCTTCGGGCATGACGGCATGCTCTACGTCACGCTCGGCGAGGAGCACCAGGCGAGTGCGGCGCAGAACACGTCAGATCCGCGAGGCAAGATCCTCCGGTACAAGCCCGACGGGAGCATCCCGTCGGACAACCCGTTCGGACCCAGCGACCCGGTGTGGGCGTTTGGGCTTCGCAACCCCTTCGGCATCGCCGTCGCCGCCAACGGCCAGATCGCGGTGACCAGCAATGGACCCTCAGGCGATGCGGGCAGCCCAAGAACTGGGTACGACACCCTGATCGTGTCGCTGGCGCGGGGCGGCGGTTATCAATGGCCGTACTGCTACGGCTACTCGCACCCGCTCGCCGGGCCGGCGGGCT
>CATPBU010000181.1 GCA_955652455.1 Candidatus Dormiibacterota bacterium | reverse complement strand
GACCGGTCTTCGCCAGCGCTCCGTTCTGCAACCTCCCGGAGTGCGAGGTAGGGATCAAGGCGGCGGTGCACGCTGCGACGGTGCGCATGTTGTGGAGCCGGTCACCCAGCTTGATCAGGACCACGCGAATGTCCTCGGCCATGGCCACGAGCATCTTGCGGATGTTCTCCGCCTGCGCCTGTTCGCGGGTGTGGACGTGGATCTTGCCGAGCTTGGTGACCCCGTCGACCAGCTTGGCCACGTGGGCGCCGAATTGCTCGCGCAGCTGCTCGCGGGTGACGTCCGTGTCCTCGACGGTGTCATGGAGCAGGGCGGCGACCAGGGTGTCGGCGTCGAGGCCGAGGTCGGCCAGGATCGCGGCCACAGCAACGGGGTGGGTGACGTATGGCTCACCGCTGAGCCGCGACTGCCCCTGATGGGCGTGCTCGGCAAGCGCGTAGGCGCGCCGCAGCACCTCGCGCTCCTCCTCGCGAAGGTACGCAGTCTTGGAGAGAAGCTCGTCGATCGCCATCTCCCTGACCATGGTACCCGCGAACCGGCGAATTCCAACTCGCGCAGCCACACTGCGTGCGCGGGCGTCAGTAGGCGCGCGCGATCAGCGCCACGTACTCCGCCGCCTGCCTGCAGACGAGGCACGGCCGCCCGTCGCCGCTGCGATCGGCGCGGAGAATACGCACCGTCGCAGCGTGCACCGCCGCCTTGATCCCTACCTCGCACTCCGGGAGGTTGCAGAACGGAGCGCTGGCGAAGACCGGTCGCTCCGCGAACGACGCCACCAGCTCGTCGAGGGTGGCGACGTCGACGCTGCGCTCGTCGAGCAGCCGCTGCGCCCGCGCGCGGGTCACCACCTGGGCCTCGTTGAGCAAGGCCTGGAGGCGGCCACCGAGGCCGTCGAGCGGCACCAGGCTCTCCTCGCCGTCGGCACGGCGCACCAACGTGACGCTGCCGCCGGCCAGGTCCTTGGCACCGACGGTGATGCGCAGCGGCACACCGCGCAGCTCCCAGTGCGCGAACTTCTCACCCGGGCGCATCCCTTCGCGCCGATCGACGCGGACCCGGACGTCCGCGCCGGCGGCTTCGCGTTCGATCCGCGCGCAGGCCTCCTCCACCGCACGGGTGGCATCGTCGTCGCCGGTGCGGGCGATCGGCACCACCACCACCTGGATGGGCGCAACGCGCGGGGGAATGACCAGGCCTGCCTCGTCGCCGTGGGCCATGATCACCGCCCCGATGATCCTGGTCGACAGGCCCCACGACGTCTGGAAGGGATGCTGCAGAGTGTTGTCGCGGTCGCTGTAGGAGATGCCGTACGCGGTGGTGAAGTTCTGGGCGAGGTGGTGTGACGTTCCGGACTGCAGTGCCCAGCCGTCGGACATCATCGCCTCGATGCTCAGCGTGTAGCGTGCGCCCGCGAACTTCTCCGACTCCGTTTTGCGGCCCTTGATGACCGGGATCGCCAGCCACTCCTCCGCGAGTTCGCGGTAACAGTCGAGCATGGTGTCGACCTCCGCCGCCGCCTCCTCGTCGGTGGCGTGGAAGGTGTGGCCCTCCTGCCAGAGAAACTCCGTGGTGCGCATGAACAGGCGGGTGCGCTTTTCCCACCGACAGACGTTGACCCACTGGTTGATGAGCACCGGCAGGTCGCGCCACGAATGGATCCAGTCGGCGTACATGGAGCAGATGATGGTTTCGCTGGTAGGCCTGATAGCGAGGCGCTCCTCGAGCACCTTGTCACCGCCCTGGGTCACCCAGGCCACCTCGGGAGCGAATCCCTCGACGTGCTGGGCCTCCTTGGCCAGATAGCTCTCGGGGATGAACAGCGGGAAATACATGTTCTCGTGGCCAGTGCGTTTGATCATGGCGTCGAGCGCGTCGCGGGTCCGCTCCCAGAGGGCGAAGCCGTACGGACGGATCACCATGCAGCCCTTGACCGGCGTGTAGTCGGCGAGCTCGGCGCGGCGCACGACGTCGACGTACCAGCGGTCGAAATCCTCGCTCTTGGAGGCGATCTGCTTGGGACTGCGAACTGTGGCCATGGCGGCCGAGTATACGGACGGCTGTGCGCGGCCCCGCTGTCAAGTGCACTTCGCCGCGTGACCCTGCCCGACCGACGCTCCTATACTCCGCCGCTCAACGGCGGATCGACTGTGGAGCTTTAGGCGGTGGACCTCATCCACTACGTTCAGCAGAACTGGTCGGACCTGGAGGCACAACTGCTCGATCAGCTGGTGATCGTCGCGGTGGCGATGCTCGCCGCCGGTGTCGTGGGGGTCGGTCTGGGCGTCATGGCGACGCGGTACGACCGGGTGCGAGGTGCGACGCTCGGCGTGGCGTCGGTCGCCATCACCCTGCCCAGCTTCGCGCTATTCACCGCCCTCGCCTATTACCTCGGCCTCGGCGACCTTCCGGTGGAGATCGGCCTGGCCATCTACGCGCTGCTGCCCATCGTGCGCAACACGGTCGTCGGGCTGCGCGGCGTCGACCCGGCAGTGCTCGACGCCGCGGTCGGGATGGGGATGTCGGCGGCTCAGCGTCTGCGTCGCGTCCAGCTGCCGTTGGCGCTGCCGCTCATCCTCGCCGGCTTCCGGCAGGCCACCGTCATGGTGGTTGCGATCGCGACAGTCGGCGCAACGGTGGGCGCCAACGACCTCGGCCAGCCGATCCTCTCCGGCATCCGTGACTCCAACAGCGCCGAGGTCTTCGCGGGCGTGATCCCGGCCACCCTGCTGGCGCTCTTCGCCGACCGCATCCTCGGTTTCGCGCAGAACGCGCTGGCCCGCGGGACCGGCGTGGGGGCAGCGGCGTGATCACCTTCGAGAAGGTGACGCGCCGCTACGGCGGCCGTGACGTGGTCAGCGCCCTCGACCTGCAGATCCGCGCCGGGGAGATCGTGATCCTGGTCGGTCCGTCGGGCTGCGGGAAGACGACCACGCTG
>CATPBU010000180.1 GCA_955652455.1 Candidatus Dormiibacterota bacterium | reverse complement strand
GCGGGTTGCTCATCCATGAGCCTCCGTACGTTCCGGGGGCTGGCACAAGCCATGAGACGGCCGACGTATTGGCCGCGCTGGTGGCGGCGGGCCGGCGCGACGAGGCTGCCGAGCGCTTCCTGCGCAACACCGGCATGCCGGTCGAGATGGTGGAGCAGACCAAGACGGGGCCGGGCTGGCCGGCCATGGTCGGCCTCGCCCACACGCTCCCCTATGACCTCCGGATGTGCAACCTCGGCGTGGTGCCGGTGGGGCGCCTGAGCCGGATCTCCTGCCCCGTTCTGGCGACGGCCGGTAGCCTTAGCCCCGGCTGGGCGCTCGCCACGGTCCAAGCGATCGCCGGCGCCGTGCCGGACGGCGAATGGCGGCTGCTCGACGGCCAGGCGCACAACTTGGCGCCGGACGTCCTGGCGTTGCTCATGCGCGAGCGCTTCCGCGTCTGAACCCGGGTGGGCCTGCATCCGTTGCCCTACAGGCCCGGCCGCGCTGAGCCCTGAGGCACGCCGAAACCGCCAGTACCCTCAAGGGTGATTTACGGACCCTGGCATGGGCGACGCTCCTCTACCTCGACCACGAACCAAACCGACCGACGTGCCCAACCTGGTGCTCCTCTGCCGCCACCACCACTGGTCCGTGCGCGAGGGCGGCTGGACGCTGGTGCACACCGACGACGACGGCAAGCAGCGGCGGCGCCGCCGTCCCGGCGTCGGCTATACACGAGGCAATGACTCGCGCCGCGCCCGCCCGGCTGACCCGCCTGGCCGGGCGCCCGTGGTGGCAGCCATCCGCCGTCCTGGTGATCGCAGCCGCCGCTCTCGGCCTCACCCTGCTTGTCCCTCGGCTGTTCAGCGACCCCGTCGGCATCGACCCCTACGTCCTCCGACTCGCGGGGGTTGCGGCGGCACTGGCGCTGGCGTCGCTGCTGTGGGCGCGGCTCGACGCGTCGCGGCCGGGTCTGCTCGCGGTCGCCGCGATGACCCTATCGTTCAGCGTGTTCGCCGGCGGTCCGCAGTGGATCGAGAACATCGCCGGCAGCCGCTTCGACTTCAACACACAGGTGCTGTTCGCGTCCGCGGCGGAGGCGGTGTTGACCGTCACCCTCGCCGTGCTCGCGGTGCGTATGTCGCCGCTCACGCTGCGCCCCCTGCTGCGACTGCGACGCTTCGGGATCTCGGCCCAGCTCGCGACCGTCATCGGCACACTCGCGTTCTTCCTGGTGGTGATGCTGCTGCCCGCGACGCTGCTCGGCCGCGACGGCATCACCCCGATCGCGTTGGCTCGCGACCTCCCCCTTCAGGGCCCCGCCGATGCACTGCAGGCATTCGCACAGGAGCTGCAGTTCCGCGGCCTCCTGCTCGGCGCGCTCGACCGCGTCGCACCACCGTGGGCTGCCAACCTCGGCCAGGCTGCGTTCTTCGGCCTCGCGCACATCGCGGTGCAGTACCAGGGGCCGACCGGCGCCTTCGTGCCGGTGACGCTCGCGCTGGGACTGCTGTTCGGGTGGATCACGCAGAAGACAGGCTCGCTCTGGCCGGCGATCATCATCCACGCCGTCGCCGACGTCGCCGTCACCGCCGGCGTCATCCCCGGGCTGTATGGCTACTGAACGCCGGCGCCACGCACTGCGCGCCCTCGCGGTTCTCCCTGCGTTGCTCCTCCTCGCCGCGCCGTCGCCCGCGCGCGCCGATACAGCGTGGTGGCAGCCCCTGGCGTACGCAGGCGTGCGCATCTCAGCGGTGAGCGTCGTCCAGGGACACCTCACCGTCGACACACCGAGCGGCCCCTTCTCCTCGAGCGACCGCGGCGCCACCTTCACCGCGACGACCGACGCGCCCGCGCCACCACTGCCCGTGCTCACCGGCGGAACCATCTGGGACATTCGCGACGGCGTCGTCGTCACCGGCCACCAGGCCATCGGTCTCGGCATCCCCATCGAACAGCCCGACCCCGGCGCACCGTACCTCGGCGCCGGCGCGCACCTGCTCGCCGCGCCCGCCGCCGCTCCCGGCGTCGTCATCGCCGTCGGCACCGACAACCACATCTGGCGCCGCGCCCCCTCCGGGTCGTGGTCGACCGCGTTCATCCCGCTGCCGGCCGGTGGCCTGTCCGGCGCACCACGCATCACGGCGCTCGCCGCCTTCACGCAGCCGCTCAGCGCGGCCGTGTACATGGGCGTCGACGGCTACGGCGTGCTGCTCACTCAAGACGGCGGCGACGACTGGATCCGCGCCGACCCCGGCCTCCCCCAAAACGTCCTGGGCCTCGCCACCGACCCGGCCGCCAAAGCGCTGTTCGCAGCCACCGACCAGGGCCTGTACGTCCACCACCTGCAGTCATTCCCGGCGCCGCCCGTCTACATCGACTCCCAGCTCTACCTCCGCTGGCTTGGCATCGCCGCCGTCGCGCTGCTCGCCACCATCGCCGCACTGCTGGCACTGCGACGCCTCCTTCCCCGCCCCGCCACCTGACCGCCGCCGGCTTGGTAGGCGAGGACTGTCTGCGCCCTCGCGTTGTTGTCACAGGCGACCAGAACCTGGTGGGTTGCCGCCGTCGCGGAGGTCTGCGCG
>CATPBU010000179.1 GCA_955652455.1 Candidatus Dormiibacterota bacterium | reverse complement strand
CCGAACACGTACACCCACGAGCCGATGTAGTACGGCTGTCGTGTGGGCAGCAACTTGCCGATCGGCAGCCGGCGTTCCAACCACCGTGCGGCGGCGCCGGTCCACCCGCCGTTCCGTGGGCTGACCGATGAAGACGCCGGGGCTGCCTGGGTGTCGCCAGGGCGTTCGCTCATGCTCACCGCGGGTCGGCGTCCTGGTCGTGGCGCTCGGCGTGGCTCGGGAACGGGAGAACGAGGGCGAGCGCGAAGAGGAGGAGCATCACCCCGATGACCACCAGGTTGGCAAGCGAGATCTGGATGAATCCCCATTGAAAATAGGGAACGGGTCCGTCCACAGCCTCTCCTCCAGCTTCCCCAACGGTGGCGGCGGGCGATGTGCCCGGCGTCTATCGGCAACCGGTACCTCTGTGGGAGAGCGCTACGCCACCGGCGCCGCCGCGCTCATGCGAGATGTTGGCGCTCATTTGGGCGAGTCGTCGGTACGCTCCCGTGCCAACGGAGGCGCGGATGGCCAACCCCGGCATCTCGGGTCGCGGACCTCCGATGCCAGGGCAGCGCATCAGGCCGACGCGCCCACGAGAACCGACGTCTCATGCGCGGTCGTGGTAGCACCAGCCGTCAGCACCACCTTCAGCGCGCCGGTCTCACCGGCCCTCGTGAAGGTGTCGTACGCGGCCGTCATGTCCTCGAGGGCAAATCTCTGGGTGATCAGAGGACTCGTCTTCAGCTGACCTCCGGACAGCAGACGGATGAGCGTTGGCGTGGTGTACGCATCGACCAGTCCGGTTGTG
The DNA here is from genome assembly GCA_955652455.1 of Candidatus Dormiibacterota bacterium. The sequence continues at coordinate 6,124 of CATPBU010000179.1, read as the reverse complement.
ATCGTGACGTCACGTATCCAGAGCCTCTCGAGGTGGAGGGTTGCCGGCTTGCCGTGCACGCCGATGTTGGCGACACGTCCGCCGGGCCGGATCAGCTCTGTGGCCAGCTCAAAGGTCTCGGGGACACCCACGGCTTCGATGGCGACATCAGCTCCGAGGCCGGCAGTCAGCCCCTGAACGATTGATAGCGGATCATCGCGCAGGCTGTTCACGACCACATCGGCACCAAAGCGCTTGGCTGCTGCCAGGCGGGTGTCGGCCAGGTCGATGGCCACGATGTGGGCCGGACTGAAGAGCTTCGCGGTGAGAATGGCGGACAGCCCGATCGGCCCCGCGCCGACGATGGCCACGACGTCGCCCGGCGCCACGTGACCGTTGAGGATCCCGACCTCGTAGCTGGTGGGGAGGATGTCGGCAAGCATCAGGAGATCCTCATCGCTCACACCCTCAGGAACGGGATACGTCGATGTGTCCGCGAACGGCACGCGGACGAACTCCGCCTGGGTTCCGTCGATCAGGTGGCCGAGGATCCAGCCGCCGCCACCGAGGCACTGACCGAATCGGCCCTCGCGGCAGAATCGGCAGGCGGCGCATGCGGTGACGCACGACACGAGCACGCGGTCGCCCGGTCGGACATTTTTGACGCCTGATCCGACCGACTCCACCGTGCCCACTGCCTCGTGGCCGAGGATGCGGCCGTCGGTGACCTGGGGCACATCGCCCTTGAGGATATGCAGGTCCGTTCCGCAGATGGTGGTCGCGTCGACACGGACGATCGCGTCAGTGTCCGCGGTGATGGTCGGCTTGGGAACGTCCTCCCAGGCCTTCAGCCCGGGACCGTGGTAGACAAGCGCCTTCATGATGGCTCCTCACTCGAGTGGTTGCGGCGGTTCCGTTGCACTTTCTGGCGGAACAAACCCTTCCGACTGACGGTAGGAAGGATCAGCCCGCTGGGGTAGGGTCAAAGGTCACCTCTTGCGTCCGGATCCCTTGAGGCTATCGACACAGCGCTCAAGGAGCCGGCACGGCTTTCGGACACAAAGGAACGGGCCACCGGCTCATCGCCGGCGACCCGCAGAGCGCGGTCGGGTGCGGCCTGTGAAGGCCGCACGCGGACACTACGCGAGCTGGGGGCTGACCTTGGGTGCGGCTGTCGCGGACCTGGTCACCGTCGTGCGCACGGACTTCCGCCACGCGAACAGTTCGTACATGAAGGCGATGAACACCGCACCGGCGGCGATCGCGAGGCCGAGAGCCGCGTAGAACCCGTATTGGGCGATCTGCGACCAGCCGTACGTGTTCAGCAGCAGTCCGCGAAGGGTCTCTCCCTTGAAGAGCGTCGCCACAACGCCTGCCAGCTTGGTGTTGGTAGGTGCTGCCATCGCAGCAGCGCTCGCCTGGGCATATGTCTGACCACCGCCGATCTCCTGGAGGTGCACGGCGATGAAGTGGTTAGCGTACGTCTCCGCCTGCGCTCCGGTGGTCATCTGCTGACCCGCGTAGACGGTCATCGCAGCTGCATCCGCGGATGGAAGGGCGGTGATGGCCGGGCTGCCCGCGGCCGGGAAGTAGATCTGCTGAGCAGCGAGGTTGTCGTGAACCTGGCCCGAGGCAAAGTTGCTAGCCCCGAAAGCGAAGGCAGCCACGAAACCGAGGATTCCGATCAATCCTGCCTGCAATACGAAAACGCGCCAGCGCAACCCGTTGGTCATGATCTGTCTCCCTGTCGACATTGGATGAATGTCAGATGTGTGTCTGATCATTGTCATGGTCGTTTGCTTCGTATGCCGAGCGCCAGTGCCGACTGGCACGAGGTACCTGGGTCGTTTGGCGGTGAGTCCCGCACCTCAGCTCACGTCCCACGGCGCGGGCACACTGCTGACCAGTCCGGCAAGCGGACACTCGGGACCTGCGTTGTCGCCGACCTCCAGCCAAGCCCCGTCAGCCCATGTACCACGCAGCACGAGGACCCGTCCTCCGGCGCACGGCACTCGACCGTCGTACGCGGTGCGAGGACAGAGCCCATCCCACACCGGGCCATGGCAAGGCTGCCGTCCTCGGCCGCCGCTCAGCTCGACGTCCGCGCGAACATTCCCGTTGATCATTCTTCGCATAACCTTTCCTGATCCCGCGACGCCACCGCGGCGAGCGTCACGCCCCACGCCGACCGTCGACCGGTTGGTTACGTCATGGTGAGTTGGCCTGCACGGCAGGACCAGTGCCGAAGGTCACGAGCTGCGTGGGCCGATTGGTCCTCAGCGCCCGACGATCGTCACGGCCAGTCCGCTCGTGTGCGGTCATCACCGGGACGGCGTTTGGCCATGTATGAAGCAACCTCCGCGCGGCGGGAGAGACCGAGCTTCATGAGCACGTTGGAGACGTAGTTCTTCACCGTCTTCTCCGCGAGGTTGACCTGGACACCAATCTGACGGTTGGTGTGGCCCTCCGCCATCAAGTTGAGCACTCGCCGCTCCTGTGACGTGAGGTCTGCGCCCGTCTCGCCAAAGACTGGTCCCCGGTCGCCTCGGAGGCGTGCAAGCACGCGCTCGGTGACGGAGGGATCGAGGAGGGACTGCCCGCCTGCAACCTTGTGGACGTCCCGGACGAAGTCATTACCCGCGATGTTCTTGACGAGATAGCCGGAGGCTCCCGCCATGATGGCCGTGAACAGGGCTTCGTCGTCGGTGAACGAGGTGAGCATCAACACCTTGGTCGTTTCGCGGCTGGCCCGGATGTCACGGCAGGCCTCCACGCCCGATCGGCCCGGCATGCGGACATCCATGATCACAACGTCCGGCTCGAGCTCCGCAGCAAGAGCGACCGCCTCATCGGCGGAAGCCGCCTCGCCGACAACGTCGATGGTCAAGTCCGCCTGGAGAACGGCACGCACGCCCTTACGGACCATTTCGTGGTCGTCGCAGAGCAGGACCCGAATCCGCGTGGTCATCGCTGCAGTCTAGACCGATCAGTGCCGTTCGGCTCCTGGCGCCCACCAGTGGGTCCTGGCCTGCGTGGGCTGATGACCAATGGCACTTGTGGAGACAGCGCGTTCCCCGGATGCTGAACCTCCACACAGGAGCTACGTGAACCATGAGATCAGCCGACACTCTCGCACCGCGCGTATCGGACGACTCTGCATCTCCCGACGCCGCGAGCCAGATCCGCATCCTGATCTGTGATGACCACGCGTTGGTCCGGGGAGGAATCCGTCGTCTCCTCGAGACCGAGCAGGACTTTGAAGTTGTTGCTGAGGCGCCCGACGCCGCCGCGGCGGTAGCCGGCGTTGGCGAGTCCGCCCCTGACGTTGTCGTCATGGACGTGCGGATGCCCGGGGCGTCGGGCATCGAGGCATGTCGCGAGATCCGGGCTCGTTTCCCTGCCACCCGGGTGCTCATGCTGACATCGTTCGATGATGACGAGACCCGCTGCGCCTCGATCGTGGCAGGCGCCTCCGGATACATCCTCAAGCAGATTGGAGGGGATGGCCTGGTGGATGGGATTCGCGAGGTGGCAGCGGGAAACTCGTTGTTCAGTTCCCACGCCACCGAGTCCCGGCCGTGACCGCTGCGTTTCTGCTCCTATGATCTGGGCGTGGAACCGAATGGACCCGACAGCAGGCGAGTGACCCAGATCCGGGACTCATCGAGCCACTCGGCAGCGCGCAGGTCCTTCGACGAATCGATGCTCGTGGGCTGGGATGAACCGGTGCGAAGATACTTCACACACGCAATTGCCAACGGTGCGGCTCTGCGCGCGAGCATGACGCTCCATATGAAGGGGCGGATCAAGGTGGCGCTGTGGCTGCCCTTCAGGGCCCGACAGGAATGCGACGGATCATCGTTCACCTGGCGCGCGCAGGTTACGCGTCACGTGCCGCTCCTGAGGGTGACCGACACCTTCGACGCTGGCCGCGCCAGCACCGAGGGCAGGCTGCTCAACCTCCTCCGCGTATTCCACGCCAACGATGAGAATACGGTCCGCGCAGGCGCTGCCCGAACCGCGACGGAAGGCATCTTTACCCCCATTGGGCTGCTGCCCAGTCAGACGTGCGTCTGGCGTGCAGTGAGCAGCAACCACATCGTTGTGGAGCGGACGCTGGGGCCTGAAGATACCGCGCTGCACTTGAGGATCGATGACGCTGGCGCCGTCAAATCGGCCAGCGTTCAGCGATGGGGAAACGCCGGTCAGACGTCATTCGGATACATTCCGTTCGGAGGTGAGATCCTGGCGGAGAGACGCTTTGGTGATTTCATCCTGCCGGCTCGCCTGCGCGTGGGCTGGTGGTTTGGAACTCCGCGCTTCAACCCCTTCTTTGAAGCGGAGATCACACACGCAACTCCGCTTCCGTAGGCGGAATGATTGCGGCGACCACCTGACGTGACCACCGCCTCGTTTGTTCAGGTGGTCGAGCTGCCGCGTCTCATCCGGCAGCTCGCCGCCAACCGCGGCGGCGTGCGCCAACGCCCGCTTGAAGACGGCCGCCCACGAGGAGCGCCTAGAATTCCTCCCTGAGATGATCGAGGAAGAGGTCCGCCGCCTCCGCGCCGAGAACGCGGAGCTGCATCGCCTCTTGGAGAAGCACCAGTGGAGCGGGCTAACCCCGATCAAGTCCGTCGGAGCCTGTCCGGAATGCGTAGGCTCGAAACCCCCTGATGGGCGCGGTCATCGTCCCGGCTGCGCCGTGGCTGCGGCCTTGGCGACACCACCAAACTGATGCGCCATCCCTATGGGCGCGCCATCCGCTGAGCGCCGGCGGTAGTCGCCTAGTTTGGCCGGCTGAACTGTTGGGGACTTCATAACCCCGGCGGAAAGGAGGCGTGAGGCAGGTTCACCCAGCTGGCGGCGCCTCGCCGAGGAACGCGTGTCCAGCACGATATGCTTCGCGCCTTGCCGACACCACTTCCCGCCTGGAGAAATGCTGTGACGCCACAGGACCTGGCCGCCCAACTTACCCAAGCCCTCAGTGATCTTCAACTCCTGAAGCACCCGTTCTATCAGCGCTGGGAGGCCGGAGCACTACACCCCGGCGAGCTCGCCGCCTACGCGGCTCAGTACAGGCACTTCGAGGCCTCGTTGCCAAGCACGCTGCGTCAGTTGTTGACACAACTTGACGAGGGTCCGGCGGCTGACCTGGTACGACGCAACCTCGCCGATGAGGAATCCAACCCTGAACCACATGTGGCGCTTTTCGAGAGCTTCGCCGAGGCCGTCGGGGCTCCCTCTGAGGCGGCGCCGACCGCGGCCACCCAGGCCCTGCTCGATACCTACCGCCGGCTGATCGAAGCCAGTGGGGCTCAAGGGCTCGCTGGGCTCGTTGCGTACGAAGTGCAAGCACCGGAAATCGCGGAGTCGAAGGCCGAGGGGTTGCGTCGTCACTACGATCTTGACGATCGGGCAACATACTTCTGGGACGTGCACGCAACCATGGACCGGGACCATGCCGCGTGGGCCATCAGCGCTCTCGCGACATTGCCGGCGACGGAGGGCGCAATCATCGACGCGAGCCGCACCGCTGCGGCGGCCTGGTGGACATTCCTCGATGACCGCGAGGCGGCAGCGGGATCGTCGCCTGAGCCGATTGCTGGAACGCCGTCGGGTGCGATGTCTGGTGCTGACTCTTAGACACGTCCACCGGGCAGCAAGCGTCTGATCGGGGTTGGCGAGGACCACTCCGCCCGTGGTGCCGCAATGACAAGGAGGAGGCTGGGATGACCGACGAAGACGCGGTTCGTGGTGCCACGCTCGACTACATCGAGGGCTGGTTCGACGGGAACGCGGTGCGCATGGAGCGAGCACTGCATCCCGCGTTGGTGAAGCGCTGTCGCGGCATCGAAGGCAGCGATCCTGATGCGCTAGAGACGCTAACCGCCAAGGACATGATCGACGCAACCGCGCAGGGCGAAGGGCGCGGCGAGGATGCCGAGGACCGTCAGATCACCGTCGAGATCTCGTACGAGAGCGGGAATATCGCGAGCGTGATCTGCCTCAGCCACCGCTACGTCGACCTGCTCCAGCTGCTTCGCATGCCGGAGGGGTGGAGGATCGTGAACGCAGTCTGGGAGCTTCGATAGGTCATCGCCCCGCCGCGACCGGCTTCCTTGCGAACTCTTGATCGAACTCGGAT
>CATPBU010000178.1 GCA_955652455.1 Candidatus Dormiibacterota bacterium | reverse complement strand
CGACACCACAGTGGCGTCGCTACGTGTGCTGACCAGCGCGGCAGGCATCAGCGCGCGGCGGATCACCGTGTCGACCAGCGGCGTGGTGCCCTCGATCCACCGCCTCGCCGGCGAGGGCATCGCCTGCACGCTGGCCATCTCGCTGCACGCAGCGACCGACGAGCTGCGTGATCGTCTGGTGCCGCTCAACCGCGCCCATCCCATCGCCAGCCTGGTCGACGCCGGTACCGCGTACGCGCGGCGCACCGGCCGCCGGCTCAGCTTCGAGTGGTGCCTGATCGGCGGCGTCAACGACTCGGTCGAGCAGGCCCGCGGCCTGGCGGACCTGGCCCGCCGCGCCCATGCCCATGTCAACGTGATCCCGATGAACCACATCGACGGCAGTCCCTGGGGACCGCCCGACCGCCGCGCCGAACTGGCCTTCCTGGCCGCGCTCGATGGCACCGCCGTCACGGTGCGCGACACCAGGGGCGGCGACACCGATGCTGCCTGTGGCCAGCTGCGCGCCGAGCTGGAACAGCGCCGCATGCTTCGCGCCGACGGCACGTTGTCGCCACCGCAGCGCGCCCCGGCCGTCTGAGCACCAGCGAAGCCGTGGTGCGCCGGGACGACGCTGCGTGCATGGACCTCGCCCTGGCCCGCGCCGCCCTGGCTGACCACGCCACCAGTCCCAACCCGATGGTCGGCGCGGTGGTCGCCCGCGACGGCGAGGTGATCGCCACCGGCCACCACCGGCGAGCGGGGGAGCCGCATGCCGAGGTTCTCGCCCTGGCCGCCGCCGGCGAGACGGCTCGGGGTGCGGACCTGTTCGTCACCCTCGAGCCCTGCACTGTGCTTGGCCGGACACCGCCCTGTGTCGGGGCGGTCATCGCCGCCGGCCCGCGGCGGGTGGTGGTGGCCATGCTCGATCCCAACCCGGATGTGTCCGGCCGCGGCGTGGCCGCACTGGAGGCGGCAGGGCTCACCGTCGAGGTCGGTCTGGGCGGCGCCAGCGCGGAGCGGCTCAACCCCTTCTACCTGACCCACATGCGCACCGGGCTGCCCTTCGTGACCGCCAAGTTCGCCGCATCGCTCGACGGGCGCATCGCCACCCGCACCGGCGAGTCGCGCTGGATCAGCTCAGAGGCATCGCGACAGCTGGCTCATCGGCTCCGGCGCCGCCACGACGCCGTCCTGGTCGGAGCGGGCACGGTGGTGAAAGACGACCCGGAGCTCACAGTTCGCCTCGACGACGACGACCGGCAACCGCTGCGGGTGGTCGCGGACAGCACCCTGCGGATAGCCGCCACGTCACGACTCCTGCGGTCGGCGGGCGGCAGCGTGGTGATCGCGACCACCCAGGCAGCGCCGCGCGAGCGGGTCGCCGCCCTCGAAGACGCCGGGGCTGAGGTGCTCGTCCTCCCTGATGCCGGAGGCCGCGTCGACCTGGCGGCGCTGCTTCGCACCCTGGGCGAACGGGACGTGATCAGCGTGCTCGCCGAAGGCGGCGCCGAGTTGCTCGGCGCTCTCCTCGATCAGCGAGCGATCGATGCGGTTGTCGCGATCCTGGCGCCACGCCTGATCGGCGGGGCGGCGGCACCGGCTGCGATCGGCGGTCGGGGGGTGGCTCACCTCGCTGAGGCTCTCGAGCTGCGTGACCTCGATGTGGAGCGGATGGGCGGCGATGTGATCGTGACCGGGTACTGTGTGCGCTAGATGTTCAGCGGGATCGTCGAGGAACTCGGCCGCTTCGACAGCGTCGACGCCGGCCGGGTGCGCGTCGACTGCGGCGAGGTGCTCCGTGGCGCTCGGCGCGGCGACAGCATCGCCGTCAGCGGCTGCTGCCTCACGCTGACCGACTTCATCAGCGGCGGTTTCGTCGCGGACGTTATGCCCGAGACCCTTGGGCGTACGACGCTCGGCTCGCTGCGTCCCGGCGACCCGGTCAACCTCGAGGCCGCCATGCGCCACGACGGTCGAGTCGGTGGCCACCTGGTGACCGGCCACGTCGACGGCGTCGGGACCGTGACCGGCACCCGCGCGGACGGCAATGCCACCTGGGTGTCGGTCGCGCCACCGCCGTCGCTGATGACGCTGCTGGTGGAGAAGGGGTGTGTGGCCATCGATGGGATCAGCCTCACCGTCGTCGATGTCGGCGACGCCGACTTCACCGTCTGGCTGATCCCGTTCACGCGCGAGCGCACCACCGCCGGCACCTGGGCGGTGGGCACGGGGGTCAACCTCGAGGCCGACATGGTGGCAAAGTACGTGCAGCGCGGCATTGCCGCGCAGTTGCGCACGGCCCGGTCGGTCGTGCTCGCCGCGGAGGCCTGACCGTGACCCTGTGCAGCCCTGAGGAGGCCGTCGAGGACATCGGCGCGGGCCGCTTCGTGATCATCGTCGACGACGAGGACCGCGAGAACGAGGGCGACCTCGCCATCGCCGCGGATCGGGTCACCCCGGAGGCGGTCAACTTTATGGCCACCCATGCCCGTGGGCTGGTGTGCGTGGCCTGTGAGGGATGGCGCCTCGACGAGCTCGGCCTTTCAGCCATGGTTGACAATAACACCTCGCAGTTCGGCACGGCGTTCACCGTCAGCGTCGACGCCGTCGGGCGCGGCGTGACCACCGGGATCTCCGCGTTCGACCGCGCGACGACCATCCGCTTGCTCTGCGACGAGCACGCGCGTCCAGCCGATTTCGCCAAGCCGGGGCACACCTTTCCGCTCCGCGCGGCGACGGGAGGCGTGCTCGAGCGCGCCGGCCAGACCGAGGCGATCGTCGACCTCTGCAAGGCCGCCGGGCGCTTCCCCGCCGGTGTGATCTGCGAGATCATGCGCGAGGACGGCACCATGGCACGGCGCCCCGACCTCGACACTTTCGCGGCCGAGCACGGCGTTCATATCGTCGCCATCAGCGACCTCATCGCCTACCGCCGCCGCAGCGAGCGCCTGGTGGTGCGCGGCGCCACCACGTCGCTGCCGATCGACGACGG
>CATPBU010000177.1 GCA_955652455.1 Candidatus Dormiibacterota bacterium | reverse complement strand
CCTGGCACCTCGTGTTCGCGCTCGACGATGACCAGCGCCGCGGGCTGCTCGAAGGCGCCCCGGTCGTGGTCGTCGTCGACCACCCGCGTCTGCGGGCAACCGCCGTCCTCGACGCCGACCAGGTGCTGGCGGTCGCCGCCGACCTTCGCCGGTGAGGCGCGATCGCAATTCATCGCGACGCCCGACCGTTCCCGGCGCGAATGCGATCACCGTCGTTGCCGGCATCGCAGTATCACTGGCACTCTCAGGGTGCGGCGACACAACCACGCAGCCGACCTGGGTCCCCGGCCACCCCCAGACACCGCGCTCCTGAGCTTCCAGACGACCGCTCCCGGGGTTGGTGCCATAACCGTCCAATACCCGAACGACGCGCCGGCGGTGATCGCCTACCTCGAAGGTGTCTACCTGCAGATGAGCCGCCAATCGCACTCGCCCGCGAGGGCCGGGCGCGAGATCGAGCATTCGGGGGACTGGCACATCTTCAAGCTCGGCAACGGCGATCTGCTCCTCCTGACGCCGATCGAGGCCTTCGAGTACCGGCTCGAACAGAATTGCTGATCCTGCAAGAATGGGAGCGATGAGGGAGCGAGCCGGGGTGATACCGTTCACCGCGCTGGTGGGACAGGACGCCATGAAGCGTGCGCTGCTCCTCAACGCGGTCAACCCGGCGATCGGTGGTGTGCTCATCCGCGGTCAGAAGGGCACGGCCAAGTCGACAGCGGTGCGCGGCCTCACCGAGCTCCTGCCCGATGTGGACGTGGTGGCGGGCTGTCGCTTCCACTGTGACCCGGGTGCGCCCGCCGTTCTGTGCGACGAGTGCCGCGCCCGCGCCGACGCTGGTGAGACACTGCACAGCGAGTCGCGCCGGATGATGCTGGTGGAGCTGCCCGTCAACGCCAGTGAGGACCGCGTGGTCGGGAGCATCGACGTCGAAGCCGCCATCAAACGTGGCGAGCGGCGCTTCGAGCCTGGACTGCTGGCCGCAGCCAATCGCAACCTGCTCTATGTCGACGAGGTCAATCTCCTTGACGATCACCTCGTCGACGTCCTCCTCGATGCCGCCGCCATGGGCGTCAACACCGTTGAGCGTGAGGGGGTGTCGCTATCGCACCCAGCCCGCCTGATGTTGGTGGGCACGATGAACCCCGAGGAGGGTGAGCTGCGCCCTCAGCTGCTCGACCGATTCGGACTCTGTGTCGACGTTGGTGGTCTGCAGGGACTCGGCGATCGGGTGCGCGTCATGGAACGCGCGTCGCGTGAGGGCGTGTCGCGATCGGAGGATGAGAACGCCGCGCAGCGCGAGCTCCGAGCGGTCATCGCGCGCGCCACCGAGCTCCTGACGCTGGTGCGCATCCCGCCAGCCATGCGCCAGTTCATCGCCTTGATCTGCGTGGATGCGGGCGCGGTCGGTCACCGTGCCGACATCGTGATCACCAGGACAGCGCAGACCGTGTGCGCCTGGCGCGAGGCGGAGGCCCTGGTTGCAGCCGGTGGCACGGACCCGGTCACCGCAGTTGACTCGATGTGGGTGACCGCCGAGGACGTTATCACCGCCGCGGAGCTGGCCCTGCCCCACCGACGCCGCGACCGGCCGGCGCAGGACAACAGCAGCTCGAGCACGTCACCCAGTGAGTCGGCGGCCGAGCGCATGGAGGAGTTGCGCCGCAGCGCCGAGGCTGCCACCGCCGACTCGGAAACATCGCCGCAGGCCGAGGAATCGGAGGTTCCCGAGGAGTCTGCGTCCGCGGCGGAAGAGGGCACCGGGTCTTCAAAGGGGGATGAGGCCCGCGCAGCGGAGTCCGCGTTGTCGGCGCAGCCACAGCTCTTTGCCGGTGACCTCTTCCCGGTGCGCAAGATCAGCCTGCCGCGCGACCGACGCACCCGCAAGGCGACGGGCAAGCGCACCCAGGCCCGCAGCAAGGATCGCCGGGGACGCTACGTGCGCGCCGTGCAGACCGAGCACACCACCGACGTCGCGTTTGACGCCACCGTCCGTGCCGCCGCTCCCCACCAGCGGCGCCGTCGCAGCGAGGCGGCCGCCTCGGGGATCGTCGACGCACCGGCGCTGCACCTCGAGCGCCAGGATCTTAGGCAAAAGGTCCGCCGGCGCCGCACCGGCACGCTGATCGTTTTCGTCGTCGACGCCAGCGCGTCGATGGACGCGGAGCAGCGCATGCAGGCCACCAAGGGCGCTGTTTTGTCGTTGCTGCGCGACGCCTACGTGCGCCGGGACAAGGTGTCGCTGGTCGTCTTCTCGGGACGGAGCGCGCGCGTCGTGTTGCAACCGACCTCCAGCGTCGACCTCGCCGAGCAGCGTCTGCAGCGGCTGGCCGTGGGTGGCACCACGCCGCTGACCCACGGCCTCGTCGCCGGGCTCAGGGTGGTGCGCACCGAGCGGCTGCGCGAGTCGTCCGTGTACCCGCTGATCGTGCTCATCAGCGACGGACGGGGCAACATCTCACTGTTCGGCGAGGAACCGCTGCTCGAGGCTCAGCGGCTGGCCGCGCAGATCGGCAACGAGCACGTGCGCATGCTGGTCATCGATTCGGCACGCGACCACATCGCTGCCACGCCTCTCCCGCGCGTTGGCGCGGCCGCGCCGAGTCAGCCGTCGCGATCGCCGTTGTTCAGCGGAGGGTATGGCTTCAATGCATGCCTCGACCTGGCCGAGCGTTCGGGTGGCGAGTACCTCGGTCTGTATGACCTGAGCCAGGGAGCGATCCTGGCCGGCGTCGAGCGCAGCCTGCGGGGACGCTGATCGAGGCACGGGGCCGTGCCGCCGCTCCAGCGGCGACAATGCCCGAAT
>CATPBU010000176.1 GCA_955652455.1 Candidatus Dormiibacterota bacterium | reverse complement strand
GGCTCGCCCACCACGCGCGCGGCGGGCGGCTGCGGGATCGCTTCCGCCATCGCCTGGTGTTCCCGATCCGCGACGAGCGTGGCGAGGTGATCGCCTTCGGTGCCCGCGCCCTCGGCGATGACGTGCCCAAGTACCTCAACTCGCCGGAAACCTCGGTCTACCACAAGAGCAGCGCGCTCTTCGGCATCGATCTCGCCCGAAGGGCCATGCACGACCGTCGCGTGGCCGTGATCGTCGAGGGCTATTTCGACGTCATGGCGGCACATGTCGGCGGCGTCGCCAACACCGTGGCCAGCAGTGGCACCGCGCTGGCTCGCGAGCAGGCCAAGGTGCTGTCGCGGCACGCCGCCAGCGTGGTGCTGTGCTTCGACGCCGACGACGCCGGTCGGGCGGCGGCTTCGCGTGCGGTGGACGTCCTCGCCGCGGAAGGTCTGCCCGCCCGCATCTGCGTGCTCCCCGAAGGATGCAAGGACCCCGACGAGCTGGTCCGTAGCGATCCCGCCGCCTTTGCGCGGGCCGTCGATGCCGCTCCCCCGGAGTGGCAGGTGCTCCTCGATCGCGCCCTGGCTGGCGACGAAGGCGGCAGCATCGATGCGCGTCGTGTCGCCGCTGAGCGGGCGGTCGGGTTGCTCGCCCGGATCCCGGAGGCGGCCGCTCGTGAGCTCTACGTCCAGCAGGCGGCCCGTCGCCTCGACCTGACCGCAGCCACCCTGGCGTCAGACGTCGCTGCTGCGCTGAGGACCGTGTCGGGCGGACGGCCGCTGCGCGTCACGATGGCACCGCCGGCCGCCGTCGAACCGCACCCCGCCGACGCCGGACCGGCGCCACCCCCGCCCGCCGCGTGGGACGGATACCTGGCCACGCTGTGTGTTCACCGCCCGGAGATCGCCCGCCGGCTCACCGCCGAGTTCGGTCTCGACATCGCCGCCATCCAGAGTCCGCTGGCCCGGCGAATGCTCGAGGTCGCAGCCGCAACGCCTGCGGGCGAGCCGTTTCCGCTGACGTCGTTGCCCGCCGCCGAACGCGACTTCGCGGCCGGCATGCTGGTCCGGACCGTGCCCGAGCTGCTCCCGGAAAGCCGAGTCACCGATCTCGACACCGCCATCGCCGACTGTGTGCGGCTGGTGGCCGAGGCCCAGCGCATCACAGAGATATCGGACGTCAGCCGTCGGATGGCCGCGGCCAAGGAGCGCGGCGACAGCGCGGAGGTCGGTGAGCTGGCGGCGCGACTGCGCCAGCTGGCGACGGCGTCGCCCCGACTGCGGCGGAGCGCCGGCACCGGCTGACCGAGGCGGGGCGGGTGTAGCGATCCGCCCGATGTTTGCGTTGAACAGGGGTGAGGAATCTTCAATACGCAGTGGTATGTCAGTTCCGCGTGGAGAAGAGCGGGTGACGGTTATCGTTCCTGTCGACGCGCTCGCCGCGGCGGCGGAGGCCCTCATCGTCCGAGGCAAGGAGCAGGGTTTCCTGACCGCCGACGACGTGCTGGCGTCCTTCCCCGAGATCGAGGCCGAGCCCGACCACCTGGAGCGCATCTTTGCGGCGTTCCGCGACATGGGCATCGCGGTCAGCGACGGTGACCGCGACTTCGACACGGTCGACGAGATCGACGAGGCCACCGTCGCAGTGGCGGAGGCTGCTGACGCCGTGTCGCTCGACGACCCGGTACGCACGTACCTGCGCGAAATCGGCCGCGTCGCCCTGCTCAAGGCAGAGCAGGAGGTGCACTACGCGAAGCTCATCGAAGAGGGCGACATGGCGGCGAAGGACGCTCTCACCGAGGCCAACCTGCGCCTGGTCGTCTCGATCGCCAAGAAGTACATGGGCCGCGGGTTGACCTTCCTCGACCTGATCCAGGAAGGCAACCTCGGGCTGATCCGCGCTGTGGAGAAGTTCGACTATCACAAAGGCTACAAGTTCTCGACCTACGCCACCTGGTGGATCAGGCAAGCGATCACCCGCGCAATCGCCGACCAGTCGCGCACCATTCGCGTGCCCGTTCATATGGTGGAGACCATCAACAAGCTGGTTCGTGTCTCCCGACGAATGTTGCAAGAGCTCGGCCGCGAGCCCAACGACGAGGAGATCGGCGAGGAGATGGGCGTCACCCCGGAGCGGGTGCTTGAGATCAGGAAGATCTCGCAGGATCCGGTCTCACTCGAGATGCCGGTCGGCGAGGAGGACGACTCGCACCTCGGTGACTTCGTCGAGGACAAGGAGGCCACCGCGCCGTTGGAAGCCGCCTCGCTGACCATGTTGCACAGCCAGATGGAGGACGTCCTCGACACCTTGTCGCCACGCGAGCGGCGCGTGCTCCAGTTGCGCTTCGGACTGGCCGATGGCCACCAGCGCACTCTCGAGGAGGTGGGCAAGAGATTCGGGGTCACCCGCGAGCGAATCCGTCAGATCGAGGCCAAGGCGCTGCGCAAGATGCGACACCCGTCGCGCAGCACCAAGCTTCGCGACTATCTCGAGTAGGGCCGTCCCGGCGGTTCATACGAACGTCCGCTCCCTATACTTCGCCGTACGGATCACTCACCCCAATCGAGAACCAACTCACTCATTCCGGGTTAGCTCAGCGGTAGAGCAGGCGGCTGTTAACCGCAAGGTCACTGGTTCGAATCCAGTACCCGGAGCCACCAGCACCTTCGAAGGGGAGAAGACATGGCCGACGACGCAGCACACATCCCAGCAGGGCCACGTGGAGACAGCACCGACGCTGTGATGGCGGACGTCGTCGCGGACGACGACGAGAGCGACGTCTCGGAGGAGCCCGTGGCCAGCTCGCCGTCCACCGACGACCACACCGGCACGACCGTCGACGATGTCGAACTGATCGGCTGGCAGCTGGCGCCCTCGGCGACCTCACGGCAGAGAGAGCTGGTGGCGGTCGGCTCCAGAGAGGCCGCCAGTCCGTCATTCCCAGGTTTCGGCGATACGACGGCGGAGCCATCGCCGTGGAGGGGTCAGCCCCTCGACATGATCGAGGACGCCCCCACCTGGTCGTTCCCCGGCCTGGCCGCGGACCAGCCGGCACCCGATGCTCCGTCCCCGGCGGCAGCCGATGGCAACCAGTCCGAGCTTCCGCTCGCCGCGCCTGTCGCTCCCAGCCTCCCGCCACCGCGACCGAGGCCCATGTTCGGCCCGGTCGGCCGTACGCGCTCCGCGCTGCTGGTGCCTGTTCTGTCGGCGGTGCCGCTGGGGGTGTACGCCCGGGTGTGGCACCATGACATCAACCGCGAGATGGAGGAGTTCGATCCCAAGCTCCACTCTCGCCCGCGTCGCAGCACGGTCGCAGTGCTGGTGCCCTGGCTGGCGGGGCTCCTGATCACCATGGCCGGAGCCGCATTGATCATCACGTCGCGGTTCGGCGTCCATCTCCCGTTCAATCCCCACGTCAGCACCGCGCAGGCCTATTACCTC
>CATPBU010000175.1 GCA_955652455.1 Candidatus Dormiibacterota bacterium | reverse complement strand
CTTCTGGCCGTCGTTGCCGAGGATGACGCCGTGCACCACGCAGTTGGCGAATGCCGGCTTGTCGAACAGCGCGGTGGCCAGAACGTGCAGGTTGTAGAACCAGGCGCGCGTCTGTCCGATGTACTCGACGACGAAGTCGGCGGGCAGATGCGATTGGAACCACTCCGTGTTCTCGAACGGGTAGTGCGCCTGTGCATACGGCATCGAGCCCGACTCGAACCAGCAGTCGAGCACCTCCTCGACACGTCGCATGGTCGACTGACCGGTCGGGTCGTCGGGGTTGGGGCGGGTCAGCTCGTCGACACCGGGGCGGTGCAGGTCGTCGGGGCGCACGCCGAAGTCGCGCTCGATGTCATCCAGCGAGCCGTACACATCAACGCGTGGGTGGGCCGGATCGTCGCTCTTCCACACCGGGATCGGCGAGCCCCAGAAGCGATTGCGGCTGATCGACCAATCACGGGCGTTGGCCATCCACTTCCCGAACGCGCCATCGCGGACGTGCGGCGGAACCCAGTTGATCTCCAGGTTCAGCTCGGATGCACGATCCCTGAACCTGGTGACCTCGACGAACCAGGAGGTGACGGCGCGGTAGATCAGCGGGGTCTCGGTGCGCCAGCAGTGTGGGTAGCTGTGCACGTACGTCTCGTGCCGGACCAGCACACCGAGGTCGCGCAACCGTCGAACGATCAGCGGGTTCGCATCGAAGACCTGCATGCCCTGCCAGTCGCGGACCTCGGCGGTGAAGCGGCCGCTCTGGTCGACAGGGACGACCACGCGAATGCCGTTGGCGTCGCACAGCCGTTGGTCGTCCTCGCCGAATCCCGGGGCCATGTGCACCGCGCCGGTGCCCTCGTCATCGCTGATGAAATCGGCGGCCAGAAGGCGAAAGCTGTTGGGCTCGTCGGCGAAGAAGTCGAACAATGGCGCGTAGGTGCGACCGATCAATGCGGCGCCGCGCACTGAACCCACCGCCGTTGCACCCGAGAGCTCCTTCTGGTAGTTCGCCGCGGCACGAGCGCCGACCAGCTGACGCCGGCCGCCCTCCTCGAACACCGTGTACTCGCCGTCGGGATCGATGGCGATGGCGAGGTTGGACGGCAGCGTCCACGGGGTGGTCGTCCACACCAGCAGGTCCGTTGGCGTGGGGTCGCCCGGGACCTGGTCGAGCGTGAACCGCACCGTTACCGCGGGGTCCTGGCGGTCGCGGTAGGCGTCATCGAGGCGTGTCTCGAAATTGCTGAGCGGGGTCTCGCATTCCCAGCAGTAGGGCAGCACGCGATAGCCCTCATAGATGAGTCCTCTGTCCCACAGCTGGCGGAACGCCCACATCACGCTCTCCATGTAGGTGAGGTCCATCGTCTTGTACTCGTGTTCGAAGTCGACCCAGCGCGCCTGGCGGGTGACGTAGCTGCGCCACTCGCTGGTGTACTCGAGGACTGAGCTGCGGCAGAAGTCGTTGAACCTCTTGACGCCGTATTTCTGGATGGCGGCGTGACCGTGGATGCCCAGCTGCCGTTCGGCTTCCATCTCCGCCGGCAGCCCGTGGCAGTCCCAGCCGAAACGTCGCGGCACCCGGTAGCCGCGCATGGTCTTGTAGCGCGGCACCACGTCCTTGACGAAGCCGGTGAGCAGGTGGCCGTAGTGGGGAAGCCCGTTGGCGAACGGCGGCCCGTCATAGAAGACGTACTCGCGATCCGCACCGCGCTGCTCGATGGAGGCGATGAACGTGTGATCGCGTTCCCAGTACGCGAGCACCTCCTCCTCGATTGCCGGAAAGTGCGGGCGCGGGTTCACCTGTGCGTAGGGCTGCTCGCGATCCGTCACCGTCATAGGGTATCGGAAGCCCGGATTGGCTCCCGCCGGTCGATGACCATGCGCGCCGTCAGTGCGGCGTCGGTGAGGGAAGCACGAGCGTCACCGGGGTCTGCGTCGGGCGTGGGGTCGCGGACGGCGACGGCGACGGCGTTGGCAACGCACTGGGGCTCACCGCGGGTGACGGTGCGAACGTTGGCAACGGAGCGTTCAAGCCTCCGCTCGCAGCCGTGGGCGCCCCTGGGGTGGTGATGATGAAAATGGTTTCCCCGGGGAACACAAAGCCCAACCGGCGCGCCTGCTCCTCGAGCCAGGCCGTGTTGTTCGCATCACCGATCTGCTGCTGCCGCTCACCGATCTGCTGTTGCAGCGCAGTGTTCTGTGCTGTCAGTGACTGGACGCGCGCATCCAGCGCGTTGCCCTGGGCGGATTCGGTGAACACCGCGTAGGCGGCCAGCCCGGAAAGCGCTGCCAGGCCGGCGATGACCAGCCGGCGCAGGGGGCCGGCGTCGGATGCAAAGACGTGGCGAAGAATGGGTCGGCCCTCGAGAACGTGTGCTGAAACTGGCCGTGCGACCGCTCATAAGGATGGACGCCCGGCGTCATTTTGACAAGGTCGGCGGTTTCAGCTCGCTGGCGCCGCGGTGGCCTCCCAGCGCCGGCGCCATTCCGACGCGTCGATGTCGTGCAGGTCCGCGCCGTCGTCGGCGGCTTGGCGTTCGAGGCTTCGGAAGCGCTCCGCGAAGCGATTGGACCGCGCCCGGAGAGCATCCTCGGGGTTGGCGCGGAGGCGGCGGGCGAGCGCAACGGCTGCGAACAGCAGTTCACCAACTGCGCCATCGAGGGATTCGGACGGTGGCGCGACCGGCGGCGGCCGGTCACCGGCAGCGACCCCAATGCTGCCGCGCCGGATCTCTCCCTCAGTGACCGTCCAGTCGTGCCCGCGCACCGCGTCCGTGGGCGCCGCGCCGACCAAGGAGGCGAGGCTGTCGAGGGCGACGCGCAGAGCGGCCAGGGCGTCGGTGATCGTCGGGGTCTCGTCGAACCCGAGCCGTGCGGGCCGCTTTTGCACCCCCTGCGCGAACGCCAGCGCCGGTAGCGCGCGGGGGATGCCGTCGAGAAGCGACAACCGTTGGGTCTTCTCAATGCGCTTCAACCGCTCCCAGTTGACCACCACCTCGGCGGCTCCCTCGACGGCCACGTCACCGAAGACATGCGGGTGTCGGTGGATCATCTTGGTGCGGGTGGTCTCTGCGACATCGCCGATGTCGAAGCCATCCTCGCCCTCGGCCGCGATCGCGCAGTGCATCAGCACCTGGAGAAGGACGTCGCCGAGCTCCTCGCGAAGCGTCGATCCGCCGTCGGCGTCAATCGCCTCGAGCACCTCGTACGTCTCTTCGAGCAGGTACGGGCGAAGGCTGGCGTGGGTCTGCTCGCCGTCCCACGGGCAGCCGCCCGGAGCGCGGAGTTGTTCGACCACCTCGTTGAGTGCACGCAGGGAGGCGGCGGCGGCGTCTCTCATCGTGCCCACAGGGTACGCAGTGCACTGCCCGGGTGCGATGCTACGCGGCCAAGACCTGATACCGGCGATGTGCCAAAGAGGACAATCAGCGCGCCGTGTTGACCACCCTCACCTCCCGGCGGCCGGCTCCGTGACGGTTCAGCCCACACCTGCACCCGGCCAGCCGTCGGCGTCGCCATCTGACGACCTTCTACAACTGACCATCGAGCTGGCCGGTTCGCTCGACGCCCGGACGGTGATGAGCCGCATCCTCGAGCGCGGCCTGGTCGTCGCGGGAGCGGACCGGGCCACCCTCTCGGGCTTCGACGGCGGCCGGCTGGTGATCGAGGCCTCGGTGGGCATTGGTGGCGAGGTGACCTGGGTGGGCCGGGGCTACGCCTCCGACTTCTTGATACGCCAACCCCTGGTGGCGGAGTTGCTCGCAACCCGCAAGGCGGTGCTCGGCGGCGGCCTGTCGACTGCCGAGGCGATGCCCGAATTCCGTGAGGCGCTCGACAGGGTGAAGCACACAGCGCTGGTCCCCATCCTCGAGGAAGGCTCGATGGCCGGCATGCTGGTGCTGTCCCGTTATGAGGACCGCGCCTTCGAGAACGCCGACATCCCCAGTCTCACCGCCTTCGGGGCGCTCGCCGGCATGGCGCTGCGCAATGCCAAGCTCTACGAGCAGGCAACGGCCACGACGCGGCGTCTTCAGGCGGCAGCCCAGGCCGCGACGGACG
>CATPBU010000174.1 GCA_955652455.1 Candidatus Dormiibacterota bacterium | reverse complement strand
TCTCCATCGAGTCCTGTCCGACGCCATTGGAGCCGGACCCTTGACCCTGGCTCGCATGCGCCGGCTCCAGACCGCCCGCACCCTTATCGAGCAGACCGGCATGCCCATCACCGACGTCGCATTCACGGCCGGCTATGCATCGCTGCGCCAGTTCAACAGCGAGGTGCGCGCCGGGACCGGTCGGCCGCCCACCGAACTCCGTCGCCGTGGTGCCGCGGGTCACGACGGCGAGGGCGCCATCGTCCTCCGGCTCGGAGTTCGACCTCCGTTCGACGGCTGTGCCCTGCTTGCGTTCTTCGCGCAGCGGGCCGTCTGCGGGGTCGAACGCTGCTCATCCACCTCGCTGACCCGATCCCTGTCGCTGCCCAGGGGGGCGGCGGTGGTGGAGCTCGAGCCCCAGCCGGCCCAGCTGGTGGTGCAGCTGTGGCTGGACGATGTCCGCGATCTCGGCGCTGCAGTGGAAGCCTGCCGCCGCCTCTTCGACATCGACGCGGACCCCGACGCCATCGCCGCCGTCCTCGGCTCCGATCCGCTGCTCGCGTCGCTGGTCGGTGCCCGACCTGGGCTGAGGGTGCCGGGGTCGGTGGATGCCGAGGAGATCGCCATTCGAGCGGTGCTCGGCCAGCAGGTCTCCGTCGCCCAGGCCACCGCGCTTGCCTCGCGCCTCACCGAGCAGCTGGGTGTGCCCCTGCCCCAGCCGCGCCACGGCGTCGACCGGACCTTCCCGACCGCAGCGGCGGTGGCGGAGGCGGACCTCGAAGGACTCGGTCTCACCCGCGAACGCGCGGCGACGCTGCGCAGGCTGACGGTGGCAATCGCGAGCGGGGACATCGACCTCACCCCGGGTGCTGACGTGGTCGAGACGTCACGCCGTCTGCTGGCGATCCGCGGCATCGGCGCATGGACAGTCACCTACATCGCCATGCGCGGCCTCAGTGATCCCGACGCCTTCCCGGCAGGCGACCTGGGACTCCGCCGCGCCTTCGAGCAGGCTGGCGGCGGAGACGGCGCTGCTCTGCTCAGTCGTGGTGAGCGGTGGCGTCCCTGGCGCGCCTACGCCACCGTGCACCTCTGGAACCAACTGTCGCATCCCGCCCACATCATGGAGACATCACTGTGACCCTGATCACCACAGCGGTCGAGACCCCGTTCGGCGACATGTCGCTCATCGGCACTGAGGAGTGCTTGCATGTCGCCTCGTTCACCAGCGATCTTGATGAGCTGCGTGACCGGCTGCAACCATCGCTCCGCCATCAGCCGGTTCGCCATGGCGACACCAGCGCGGCGGCAGCGCTGCGCGATTACTTCGCCGGCGACGTCGGCGCTCTCGACACGGTTGCTGTCAGCCAGCCGGGCGGGCCCTTTCACGCCAAGGTTTGGGCAGCGATGCGCGACGTGGCTCCTGGAACCACAGTGAGCTATGCGGAGCTTGCTGCGAGGGCAGGGGCGCCCCGTGCCGTCCGCGCCGCCGGCTCGGCCTGCGCCCGCAATGCGATCTGTCTGTTCGTGCCCTGTCACCGCATTGTGCGCAGCGATGGGTCGCTGGGCGGTTATTACTATGGTCTCGATACCAAGCGGCGCCTCCTGGAGCACGAGCGCGGCCACTGACTCCTCAGCGGCTGCCGTGAGCCGCGAGCGCATGTGAGCTGATCGAGAGGCGCAATCAACGGAGGCCAACCATCAAGAAGCGCGGCGGGGGGAACTGGAACGGCGTGCTGGCCCGCGTGCTCACCCGTCAGCACGTCCGCGCCGTCTACCAGCCCATCCTGTACCTCGACTCACGCACGGTCGCCGGCTACGAGGCGCTGGCGCGGCCGGCCAATGTCGCCGACGACGGCAGCGTGGAAGAGTTCTTCCGCACCGCCCGCGCCCAGGGTGTGACCCGCGACCTCGACTGGCTCTGCCGTCGAGCCGCGCTCGTCGGAGCACGCGGCATGGCCGAAGGACCCTTCCTCTCCCTCAACCTCAACCCGGACGCGCTGCAGAACGGCGAGCCCGACGCCGAATCGCTGTTGCAGCTGTTGACCGACGCGGGTCGTCCGGTGCTGGGGGTGGTCATCGAGGTTGTTCGGCCAACGGTGGTTCCGGATGTGGCGGCGCTGATGGAGCTGCTGCGGCCCTACCGGCGCCGCGGCGCGCGCCTCGCCATCGCTGTCGACGCTGACGAGGAGGCATCCCTATTGGCGTCGAGCGAGCAGCCCGACTTCATCAAGCTGTCGCGTCCGACTGTCGCGGCGATGGCCGACCTTTCGCTGCGCGGCTTCGCTGAACGGTGTGCGGCAAGAGCAGGGCTCGGCGGTCCCACCCCGATCGCCGAGGGCATCGAGGACGAGGCGACTGCGCGCGTGGTCGCACAGGCGGGCATCAAGCTGGGACAGGGGTACCATCTCGGTCGCCCGGCGGCAATGGATCGAGAGGGCCGGCTCAACACCGAACCCGTGTCCCAGACGGCCTGAGCGCGCCGGGCTGACGCCTCCAGTCGGGGTCTGCTGACGTGACACAGGTCGCGGCGTCCGTAGGAGGATGCAGAACGGAGACCAAAACCGTCACCCTGTACGTGGAGAGGGAGATGCCCGATGGCTGACCTGGGACTGGGAGCGACGAAGAGAGCATGCCAACCGCAACGCTGACGCAGACGCGCGCCAACGGCGCGGCGGTCGATCCGCTGGTGATGGCCGCCGAGGGTCTGATCGTGCGCGGCAAAGAGCATGGGGAGATCCCCGCCGACGACATCATCGCGGCCTTCCCGGATCTCGAACTCGAGCCTGACGCCCTCGAGCGATTGTTCGACCCGTTCAGGCAGATGGGCATCGCCATCGCCGGCGAGGGTGTAGAGAATGCCGACGAAGAGGAGGACACGCCGGCGCTGGTCGACGTCAGCACCGCGGTGTCGCTCGATGACCCGGTGCGCATGTACCTGCGTGAGATCGGCGAGGTCGCCCTGCTCACCAAGGAGCAGGAGGTCCTCTATGCGCAGCGCATCGAGGCGGGCGACGACGACGCCAAGCACCTGCTCGCCGCCGCCAATCTCCGACTTGTGGTCAGCATTGCCAAGAAGTACTTCGGGCGGGGCATGCCATTCCTCGACCTCATCCAGGAGGGCAACCTCGGGCTGCTGCGTGCCGTCGACAAGTTCGATTATCACCGCGGTTACAAGTTCTCGACGTACGCGACCTGGTGGATCCGCCAGGCGATCACCCGCGCCATCGCCGACCAGGCGCGAACCATCCGCATCCCCGTGCACATGGTCGAGCTGGTCAACCGCCAGGCGCGCGTCGCCCGCAGGCTCGTGCAGGAGCTCGGCCGCGAGCCTGACGATGAGGAGATCGCCGAGGAGCTCGGCCTGACTCCTGAGCGCGTCAAGGAGATCCGCCGCGTCGCACAGGATCCCGTATCGCTGGAGACACCCGTCGGTGACGACGGCGACGCAGAGCTCGGGGAGCTGATCGAAGACACCGGGGCAATCCGACCGCAGGACGCCGCCGCCAGCACCATGCTCGGCGTCGAGGTCGAGGACATCCTCGACACCCTCACGCCTCGCGAGCGGCGCGTCATCCAGCTCCGTTTCGGGCTCGTCGACGGCCATCCACGAACCCTCGACGAGGTCGGCCGTCGATTCGGCGTCACCCGCGAGCGCATCAGGCAGATCGAGGCGAAGGCGCTTCGCAAGATGCGCCATCCGTCGCGAAGCCGCCGCCTCGCCGACTTCCTCGACTGACCACCGGGCTACACTGGCCACAACGGCGCGGTCTGCGCCACGTGGAGGGAGATTGCCATGTCCACAGTGCGCGAGGACGTGATTCCCACGCTGGAGCGCAGCCAACTCTTTGCCGGCCTGGACAAGAATCAGATCCGCAGAGTCGCCGAGCGTTTCGACGACTCGACATACCTCGCCGGCCACGGCGTGCTCACCGAGGGACTCTCGGGACCGGACTTCTTCATCATCCTCGAGGGCGAGGCCGACGTCATCGTCGACGGCAACGTCGTCCATCACCTGCACCCGGGCGACTTCTTCGGTGAGGTCGCGGCCCTCGACGGCAAGTCACGCACCGCCAGCGTCAAGGCAACCACACGTCTACGCTGCCTGACCCTCGGCGACGGCAGCTTCCGCCAGTTCCTGATCGAGAACCCCATCATCGCCGTCAACCTCCTGCCTGAGATCGTCCGGCGCTTCCGCTCCGTGGCGCCGAACGCACGGCCGCTGGACGAGCGGCGCGCAGGCTCCGACTGAGAGAGCCTGGCTGCGGCGTCGCATCCTGACCACGCTCGCTTCGACAGCGGGCTCCATGGTAGATTGGGTGTCACCGGGGTGCCCCATGCGGGGCTGAGATCACACCCGCGAACCTGATCTGGGTCATGCCAGCGTAGGGAGTGCACGTGAGTCGAATCGCTCGGGTCCTGAGCATCGCATCGTCAGACTCCGGTGGCGGCGCGGGCATCCAGGCTGACCTGCGCGCCTTTGCGGCAGCCGGATGTCATGGCAGCAGCGTCATTGTCGCGCTCACCGCCCAGAACACGCGTGAGGTGCGCGCGGTGCACACCGTGCCGGCTATGTTCGTCGACGCTCAACTGGGCGCGGTGTTCGACGACATCGGCATCGATGCCGCCAAGACCGGGATGCTCTTCTCTGCCGAGATCATCGAGGCCGTCGCCGCGTTTGTTGCCGCGCACCCGGTGCCGCTGGTGGTCGACCCGGTGATGGTGGCCAGCTCAGGGGCGCGGTTGCTTCGCGAGGATGCGGTGGGTGCCATGGTCGA
Organism: Candidatus Dormiibacterota bacterium; assembly: GCA_955652455.1. The sequence continues at coordinate 4,716 of CATPBU010000174.1, read as the reverse complement.
GAGCCTGTTCCCGCTGGCCACGGTCGTCACCCCGAACCTGCTCGAAGCGAGGGCGCTGACCGGAGCCAGCGGGTCGCGGCGCGAGCTGGCCGAGCGCCTGCACGCGATGGGTGCCGCCGCGGTGATCGTCACCGGCGGCCACGGTGAGGACGCCGTCGACCACCTCTTCGACGGACGGCGCCACGTTGAGATCGCCGTCGAACGGCACAGCGTCGCAGCCACCCACGGTGCGGGGTGCACGCATTCGGCCACGCTGGCCGCGCTCATCGCCCAGGGATGGCCGCTCGAGGAGGCCGCCCGGCACGCCGCCCACATCGCGGCGGCTGCGGTCGCACGCGGTCTGACCGAGATCGGAGGCGGCGAAGGACCGGTCGACGTGCTCGACGTCCGCAGCCGCGTCCCGGCCCGACCGATGGTTGCGAGCGGAGGGACACGATGACATCCGACGTAACCAAGACGAGGGACAACGGCGGCATCGCGACCGGCGACTCATTGCGGCGGATGCGCGAGCAGCGCCCGCTGGTGCACCAGATCACCAACTTCGTGGTCATGAACGAGACCGCCAACGCCACGCTCGCCCTCGGCGCGCTGCCGGTGATGGCTCATGCCCCCGAGGAGGTGGCCGAGATGGCCAGTGTTGCCGGTGCACTGGTGCTGAACATCGGCACGCTGACCCGGGAATGGGTCGAGTCGATGATCCTCGCCGGCCGTGCCGCGGATCGTGCCGGCATACCCGTGGTGCTCGACCCCGTCGGGGTCGGGGCGACGGGACTTCGCACCCAGAGCGCGCAGCGGATCCTCGACGAGGTGGCGGTGGCCATCGTGCGCGGCAACGCAGCCGAGGTCGCGACACTGGCCGGACGCAGCGCCAAGATCCGCGGCGTCGAGTCCATCGGTGACACCGACGACATCGGCGAGCTCGCCCGGGCGGCAGCGCGCGCGCTCGGCTGCACGGTGGCGGTCACCGGTCCGATCGACGCCATCAGCGATGGCCACACCACCCTGTTGGTTGCCAACGGACATCCGCTGCTGGCCACGGTCACCGGCACCGGCTGCATCGCCTCGGCGATCAGTGGTTGCTTCGCAGCCGTCAATCGCAAGCGGCCGCTGCGTGCGGCCACCGAGGCACTGGTGGCGCTCGGCGTCGCCGGCGAGGAAGCAGCCCAGCACAGCAGCGGACCGGGCACGTTCCACGCAGCTCTGTACGACGCCCTGTACGCACTGTCGCCGGACACGGTGGACGAACGCGCGAAGGTCACCAGCCGATGAAGCTCCACGCCGTGATCGACGACATCGAGGTCGCGCGCGCGGCCGTCGCCGCCGGCGCCACCGTGGTGCAGGTGCGGCTCAAGGACGCGAGCACCGCCGCACGCGCTGAGATGGGACTCCGTCTCCGCCACCTTCCGGCCATGCTTGTCATCAACGATGATGTCGAGGCGGCCCTCCGGTGTGGTGCCGACGGTGTTCACCTGGGCCAGACCGACAGCGGCGCCGAGCGGGCGCTCTCGGCCGGTCTTCTGGTGGGGATCACCGCACGTGACGTGCACCAGGCGAAGCAGGCGCAGGCACTGGGTGCCGCCTACGTCGGCGCCGGCCCCGTCTGGGCCACGCCCACCAAACTCGACTCGGGCGTGCCCATCGGCATCGATGCCCTGGCGGCGATGTGCGCGGCGGTGACCATTCCCGTCGTCGCCATCGGCGGCGTCGACGCGGCCAACGCCGGCGCCTGCATCCGCTCCGGCGCGGTCGGCGTGGCCGTGGTGCGCGCCGCCGCCGACGCCGCCTCCGTGAGGTTGGCGCTCGACGCGGCGCTCGCGGTGTCCGTGCTCCCCTGACCGAGCCACGCTGACGGAGACACGAGCGCCTAATGATCGGGACACCCGCCGACGAGGCCGAGGCCGGCGTCCCCGTCCGCGAGGGCAGCTACGGCGAGGCCGTAGTGGCGGTGGAGCCGGGCGGCGTCGAGTTCATCCCGCCCGCGGAGCGCCACGGCAGGCCGAGCCAGCTCTTCTGGACCTGGACCTCGCCGAACCTCGAGTTCGCAACCGTCTACGTCGGCGTGCTGCCGATCGTCACCTTCGGCGGCGGCTTCTGGCCGACGGTGCTCGGGCTGCTGCTCGGCACCGCGATTGGCTCGGCCACCCACGGGATCCTCTCCACGTTCGGTCCGCGCTTCGGGGTCCCCCAGCTGATCCAGAGCCGGGCTGCGTTCGGGTTTGCCGGCAATTTCCTCCCGGCGACGCTCAACGCTCTGACCTCGGGGGCGGGTTGGGTCGCGGTCAACTCGGTGAGCGGCGCGTTCGCCATCCAGACGTTCGCTTCGCAGGTGAGCTGGAGCGTGCCGCCCTTCTGGCTGGCGCTGCTCATCGTCGTCGGCGTCGAGGTGTGCATCGCGTTTGTCGGTTACAACATGGTGCACCAGTTCGAGAAGGTGATCTTCCCCTTTCTCGCGGTCGTATTCTTCGTTTGCTGCGTGTACATCTTCGCGCACACCAACACGGCAGCCGACTTCAACGGCAACGCTCCAGTGGCTTTCGGCGGCCCGGTCGGGGCATTCATCCTCGCTGTGTTCCTCGCCTACGCGTACGCCGTCAGTTGGAACGTCTACGGTGCTGATTACTCGCGCTACCTTCCGCGTTCAACAAGCGCGGTTCGTGTCGCGTTGGCTGCCGGCCTTGGCCTCTTCATCTCCTGCATCCTGCTCGAGGTTGCCGGCGCCGGCCTTGCCACGGTGGCGGGCACGACGTGGGGCCCGAACGACGTCCCCACCAGCCAATTCGTCAAGCCCCTGCCCGAGATTGTCGGCATCATCGCCACCGTCGCCATCGCCGTCGGCGCCATTGCTGCCAACGTCCTCAACCTGTACAGCGCGGCCATGTCGTTCCTGACACTTGGAATTCGGCTCACGATGCGGCGCCGGCGCGCCATCGTCGCGGTGCTATTCGGTGTGGTCGGCTACTTCGTCGGCCTCACCGGCGCCGCGGCACCCGGAGGCAAGTACGAGGCGTTCCTCTTCTTCAACACGTACTGGATCGTGCCCTTCATCACGGTCGTTCTCGTCGACTTCGTGCTGCACGGCGGCAGCTACGCACAGCGGGTCTTCTTCGATGTCCGGCACCGCCCGTGGAGGGGCGTGGTCGCCATGGTTGCCGGCATCATCGCGTCCTTTCCCTTCTGGAACCAGTCGCTCTTCGTTGGTGTTGTTCCATCGAACATCCCGGCCTTCGGTGACATCAGCTTCATCGTCGGCTTCGTGGTCAGCGCCGCGGTGTACCTGGCGCTGCGGCCCTCGCGTCGGGGTTGGTGACTGAACCCTATCGCTCGAGGCGCGCCCGTGCGGCGCGCAGCCTCTGCACGGTTACATCGGGCCCGATGAACGCCATCGCGTCGAAGACAGGCACCCCCTGGGGCTTGCCAAGAATGACGACATAGAGCACACGGAAGCCATCGCGCGCCCGCACACCGCGCGCCTCGACCAGCGCGGTGAGCCTTTCGCGCATCGCGGTCACGTCCTCCAGGCCGCCCTGTTGCGCCTCGGCGCAGGCCGCGTCCAGAAGAGCGATCGCAGTCTCCGCATCCACCTTGCGAGGTGGGAACTCGACGCCGTCGTCCCACGGCGCGTCGCCGAGCAGGGGAGTGGCGAGAATGGTCGCGTCGCGCATCACCACCATCCGCTCCTGGAGCATCGGCACCAGCCTGCGCCGCGTGTCCTTGCTTGTCCCCGGCAGCCAGAACTCCAGTTGCTCGACGAGCTCCTCGGTGGGATGACGCCGGATGTGCAGCCCGTTGAGCGAGTCGAGCCGCTTCTGGTCGAAGACGGCGGCGGAGTCGTTGACACGGTCGAGCGAGAATCGCTGCACCAGCTCGTCGGGGGTGAACAGCTCCTGCTCAGTGCCCGACGACCATCCGAGCAGAGCCATGGCGTTGACCAGGGCAGGCGCCAGGTAGCCGAGCTCGCCGTACTCGAGGACGTTGCGTGCTCCTCGTCGCTTGCTCAGCTTGGTCTTGTCCTCACCGAGCACCGGTGGCACGTGCGCGAAGCGCGGCGGCGTCCACCCCAGTGCCTCGTACAGCCCGAGATGCTTGGGCGTCGAGGGCACCCATTCGTCACTGCGGATCACGTGCGTGATGTCCATGAGGTGGTCGTCGACGACGACGGCGAGGTGATAGGTGGGAAAGCCGTCCGATTTGAGCAGCACCTGGTCGTCGATATCGCCGTTGTCGAAGGAGATCTCACCGCGGATGATGTCGTCCCAGGCAGTGCGGCCCGGCTCGATGTACTGACGGAGCACGGCAGGCGCGCCGGCAGCGCGCTCGACCATGACCTCATCCTGGCGGGTCAGGCAGCGGCGGTCATACCGTGTCGGCTGATGAGCCGCCCGCTGCTGGTCGCGCATCTCGGCCAGCCGCGCCGGGGTGCAGGTGCACCAGTACGCCGCACCAACTTTGAGGAGACGCTCGGGGTGCTCCTTGTAGATCTCGGTGCGCTGTGACTGCACGTACGGTCCGTGCGGGCCGCCCACCTCGGGACCCTCGTCCCAGTTGAGTCCCAGCCAGAGCAGCGTCTCCATGATCAGCGCCTCGCTGCCCTCGAGGTACCGCTCCTGGTCGGTGTCCTCGATGCGGAGCACGAACGCGCCACCGCTCGAGCGTGCGGCCTGCCAGGCGAAGAGGGCCGTCCGCACCGAGCCGAAATGCAGGGGGCCGGTGGGCGAC
>CATPBU010000173.1 GCA_955652455.1 Candidatus Dormiibacterota bacterium | reverse complement strand
GGTCGGAGGCGGCCTTGAGCATGAAGTCGATGGTCTCTTTCAGCTCCAAGCTGGATGTGAAGAGATTGCCGACCTGGCCGAGCAGGTCGACAATGACCTTGTCGTCCATCGCCGGGCGAGTATACCGGCGTATTGGCCAAAGGGAACCACTTCCCCGGATTTCAGCGATCGACAAAAGGCGAAGGGGGAGGTCAGTCGGTCCGGCTCAGCCGCCTTTGCGCGCTTTGATCTGCTCGATCACCTGTGGAAGGATCTTCAGCGCGTCACCAACCACGCCGAGGTCGGCCAGCTTGAAGATCGGGGCGTCGGCATCCCGGTTGATGGCGACGATCGTCTTGGCGCCCTTCATGCCGACGGTGTGCTGCATGGCGCCGCTGATGCCGACGGCGATGTACACGGAAGGTTTGACGGTCTTGCCGGTCTGGCCCACCTGCATCGAGTAGGGCACCCAGCCCGCGTCGACGACGGCACGGCTGGCACCCACCGCACCCCCGATCAGCGAGGCGAGCTGTTCGAGCACCTCGAAGTTCTTCGGGTCGCTGAGGCCGCGTCCACCGCTGATCACGACGGGAGCCTCCTCCAGTTTGGGCCCGGAGCTGGCCTCGGTGCGGTGCTCGATGAGTCGTGCCCCGCGATGCTTGTCGTCGATGGAGGCCGTCACCGGGCTCACCGCCGCTGCCCCGCCGCCTCCACTCTCGGCCACGAACGACTTCGGCCGGATCAGGGCGATGGCCGGCTTGCCGCCCGCGAACGCCGTGGTCACGTTCTGAGTTGCGCCGAAGATGGCTGAGCCGACCGAGACCTCTCCGTCACCGGCCACGTCGAGGCCGTTGGCGATCACCGGGACATCGAGCTTGGCGGCCAGGCGGCCGGCGACGTCGCGGCCGAGGTAGGTCGACGCGATCAGGACCAGGTCGGGCTTGTGCTCGCCGGCCAATGTTGCCATCGCATCCGCAGCCGGGCCGCCGAGAACCAATTCGCCGTAGGCGGCGTCGGTGCCGGCGTGAAGTGTCGTCGCCCCGTACTCGCCGAGGACGGATGCCGCCGCCTCGGCCTGCGGCGAGAACGCCACAGCCTCGACCGTGCCGCCGAGCGAGCGTGCCTTGGTGAGCAGCTCCAGCACTGCGGGGACGGGCTTGCCCTCGACGATCTCGGCGAAAACCCACGTCTTTGCGACCGCCATCTCAGATCACCTTCTGGTCGGCCAGGAAATCGACAATCCGCTTGGCGCCCCCGCCATCGTCCTGGATGATCTCGCCCGCCGCCCGCTCCGGGGCAGCTTCTACCGCAGTGATCTTCTGCCCTGCGGTGGCGCCGCCCAGCCCTTCAACGCCGAGGTCGGCGGGGGTCGGCCTGTCGAGCGGCTTTTGTTTAGCGCCCATAATCCCTTTCAGCGACGGGTAGCGCGGCTCGTTGACGCCGGCCGTGACGCTCAGCACGACCGGCAGCCTGGCTTCCACCACCTCGATCCCCGTCTCGGTCTGACGCTCCACCTTGAGTGTGTCGCCCTCGAACGAGACGGACTTGGCGAAGGTGATCGCGGGGATGTCGAGCAGCCCGGCGAGCATCTGCGGCACCACGCCGGTGTATCCGTCCGTCGACTCCGTGGCCGTGATGACCACGTCGAACTCCTGCTTGCCGATGGCGGCGGCGAGCACCTTGGCGGTGGTTAGCGCGTCAGAGCCCCTAAGCGAGTCGTCGCTGATCAGCACACCGCGAGCGGCGCCCATCGCCAGTGCCTTGCGCACAGCGTCAAGGCCACGCTCGGGACCCATGCTGACCACGGTCACCTCACCGCCGTGCTTCTCGGCCAGCTGCAGGCCGGCCTCGACCCCGAATTCGTCACCCGGATCGAGGACCATTTCCCCGTCGCGCTTGAGGAAGTGGCTCGAGGAATCGAGCTGGCCGTGAGAGTTTGGATCCGGCACCTGCTTGATGCAGACAACGACGTTCATCGGACTCCTGAGTATCACGATCTGTGAGAGCCGCCGGTGGACTCTACCCGACGGTTTCCACCGAGCGATGGACGACTTCTCAGTAACGGCTAAGCCTCGGCGAGGGCTTGGGGTGGAGAATATGTGTCAATCGTTCCTCCGACCAGCAGAGAGAGACCGCGACACATGCTCACCCTCATCCGTTCCGCCACCCACTGGGTGGGCCGCCACTCGTTGCCTGCCGCGGCCGCGACCGTCCTTGTGCTCGGGGCCGCCGGCGGCGGGATCGGCTATTCAATCGCCAGTCACACCACGGCCGCGCCGCTCTCATCCAGCGCGCCCTCAGCCAGCCAGCCGCCGGCAACCGCCAAGGCCCACAGCGGCACGGCGGCGAGCCGCAGCCAGGCGCTGATCACCAAAGCGCTGGGCCTGCTTTCCAAGGCCATCGGCCAGCCCGTTGCGTCGATCCGAGCGCAGCTCGCGGCCGGCAAGTCCATCAACGACATCGCCGGTAGCAAGGCCTCCGCGGTCGAGGCGCAGATCCTTGCCGAGATCACCAAGATCGGCGATCGCGCGGTCAAGGCTGGGAAGATCAACGCGACCCAGGAGTCGACGTACCTCGCCCTGGCCAAGACCAAGGTGGCTGCGCTGATGGCTGAGCCCGGTATGAAACTCATGCAGGACGTGCAAAAGTTCCTGCAGTTCCTGCAGACGCAGCGTCACACCGCGACCGCGTCTCCGGCTTCCGGAACCTGAGCCGCCCGCACCAACGGTCTAACCGGGAGCGCGGCCCTGTGCCGGGGCCTGCCTGAGCCTTGCTCGGTACACTGGTTCGATGCCCAAGTCCTACAAGCACGCCGAACAGGTGATCGACGCGTCGAAGAAGTACACGGCGACGATCGCCACTGATAAGGGCGACATCGTCATGTCGCTCGACCCGGCTCGCGCACCCAAGAGCGTCAACAACTTCGTGTTCCTCGCCCGGGACGGCTTCTACGACGGGCTCTCCTTTCACCGCGTGGTCGACGACTTCGTGATCCAGGCGGGGTGTCCTGAGGGAACCGGTCGTGGTGGGCCCGGCTATCGGTGGGACGACGAGCCGGTGCAGGGTGAGTACATCGCCGGCGCGGTCGCCTGCGCCAATGCCGGGGCGAACACCAACGGATCACAGTTCTTCATCTGCACCGTCGACGATCGACACAAGCTCGCCAAGTCGTACAACCTCTTCGGCCAGGTGGTGAAGGGCATGGATGTGGTGGGTCAGATCCGGCAGGGAGACGTGATGCGGTCGGTTGCGGTGACCGAGGAATAGCGCGATGGCTGATGAGCTGCGGCTGATGTCGGTGCACGCTCATGCCGACGACGAGACCATCACCATGGGCGGTCTGCTGGCGACCTGTGCGGACCGCGGCATCCGCACCTGCAACATCTGCTGCACCGACGGCAAGCTGGCCACCATCGTGGCCGCCGACATGCCCGAGGAAACCACGCGTCCCCGTCTCGCCGAGATCCGCCAGCAGGAGTTGCGTGCGGCGTGCGAGATCCTCGGCGTCAACGAGGTGCACTTCCTCGGCTACGGCGACTCGGGCATGTGGGGCGCGGACACCAACCAGCTGCCTGACGCCTTCTGGAAGGCGGACATCAACGAGGCGGTCGGTCGCGTTGTCGCCCACATCCGCCGTTTCCGGCCGCACGTCGTGGTCACCTACGACGGCGTCGGCGGCTACGGCCACCCCGACCACATTCAGACCCACCGGGTCACCCTGCTCGCCGTCGAGGCTGCGCACCAGAAGTCGCTCTACCCTGAGGCGGGCGAGCCATGGCGCGTCCAGAAGCTCTACTACACGTCGATCCCGCTGTCGTTCCTGAAGAAGGCCTCGGAGATGGCCAAGGCGGCGGGGATGGAACCGCCCTTCGGCGTCGAGAACCCCGAGGACCTGCCCTTCGTGACTCCCGACGACTGGATCACCACGACCGTGGACATCCGCAGTGGCGTGGGGCGCAAGCGTGCCGCGCTGCTGGCGCACCACAGCCAGATCACCCCGGACTGGCCGATGCTCGCCATACCCGAGGAGGTGACCATCGAGCACTTCGGCACCGAGTCCTTCCAGCTGGTGATCTCGCGCATCATGCCGAGCCTCCCCGAGACCGACGTCTTCACCGGCATCGAGGTACCCAGGGCCGTCGCCGTCTGACGCCCGCCGCCGCGTCATCCTGGCGGCGCCGGCGGCTCAGACCCGTTCGACCACCATCGCGATGCCCTGCCCGCCGCCGATGCACATGCCGGCGACGCCGAGGTTGGCACCGCGGCGCTGCATCTC
>CATPBU010000172.1 GCA_955652455.1 Candidatus Dormiibacterota bacterium | reverse complement strand
TCACCGCCGCCGCGGACGGCGATTCCCTTGACCACACCACCGGCGGCGACGGCGTCGGCGAAAACGCGGAACCCGCAGGTGCGCGCCACGTCGGTGAGGCGACCCTCGATCTCGCTCCGGGTCAGGTCGGCGCCGCCCGGGACTGCGATCCCCTTGACCACGCCACCAGCGGCCGCGGCGTCGGCGAACACGCGGAAGCCGCAGTTGCGCGCCACATCGGTGAGGTCGCGCAGCTCGAGCCCGAAGCGCACATCGGGCTTGTCGACGCCATACCGATCCATGGCTTGGTGCCAGGTGAGTCGCGGGAATGGAGTGGCGATGCTGCCGCGGAAGCCGCTCGCCATCCATGCTGACGAGATGGCCCGCTCCAGCACGCTGAACACGTCCTCCTCGTCGACGAACGACATCTCGATGTCGAGCTGGGTGAACTCCGGCTGGCGGTCGGCGCGCAGGTCCTCATCGCGCATGCAACGTGCGATCTGGAAATAACGGTCGAGCCCGGCCACCATGCACAGCTGCTTGTAGAGCTGTGGGGACTGGGGCAGGGCGTAGAAGCTGCCCTGCTGGAGGCGGCTCGGCACCAGGTAGTCGCGCGCACCCTCCGGTGTGGCGCGGATCATCATCGGCGTCTCGATCTCGGTGAAGCCCATATCCAAAATCAAGATGCGCAGCGCCGCGATGAACCGCGCCCGGCTGCGCAGGTTGCGCTGCAGCCGCGAGCGGCGCAGATCGAGATAGCGATGGTGAAGCCGCAGCGTCTCGTCCACCTCCGTCTCCTCGTTGACGGGGAAGGGCGGCGTGCGGGCAACCGAGAGCACCTCGCAGTCGTCGGCGGCGAGCTCGACCTCACCGGTGCTGAGCCGTGGGTTGACGTTCTGCGCCTCACGTCGGCGGAGCTGGCCGTGCACACGCAGGACGTACTCGAGGCGCACCCCCTGGACCGCCTGGTGCGCCTCGGGCGCCGTCTGCGGGTTGATGACAACCTGGAGGATTCCGGTGTGGTCGCGGAGGTCGAGAAAGATCAGCCCGCCGTGGTCGCGACGCCGATCGACCCAGCCGTAGACCGTCATGGTTGTACCGGCGTCAGCGCCGCGCGGTTCACCGGCCCGGATGCGCTCGACACTCACGACGCCGGCTCCTGCGCTGCCTTCAACAGCTCGGCCGATACAGCGTCGAGCACCTCGTCGGCAGCGACCGTGTGCTGCTTGCGGGCGCTGAGGTTGCGCAGCACCAGGCCTTCCTCGAGTCCCACGAATAGGGCCATCATGGCGCCGAGTCGATTCGCATCGCGCAACTTCTTCTCAAGCGTCCGGTCGGTCAGGTCGGTTATTACGGACGTGCGGTGCCGGAGTTGGCGTGCGAGGTCGCGAGCCTCAATCGCCGAGGCGTCGCCCACGGTGCAGATGACGAGCTGCGCTGGCGGCTGCGGACCGGGACTGACGCCCTGGTCGGCTGCGACCTTGAGCAGGCGCTCCACGCCCAGCGCGTACCCAACGCCCGGCGTGGCGGCAAAGCCGATCTCCTCCGCGAGCCCATCGTAGCGCCCTCCCCCGCCAAGCGCGTTCTGCGCGCCCTGCAGGGAGGTGTGCCAGAACTCAAATGCGGTGTGTGCGTAGTAGTCGAGCCCGCGAACCAGGCGCTGGTTGTGCGTGTACGGGATCTCTGCAGCGTCGAGGTGACTGCGCACGGCGACGAAGTAGTCGCGGCTCGACTCGCTGAGCTGGTCTGTGAGCAGTGGTGCGTCGGCGACGTAGGCTGCGTCCTTCTTGCAGTCGAGCAGGCGCAGCGGGTTGACGTCGAGGCGGCGCTGGCAGTCCTCGTCCAGCTTGTCGCGCAGCGGTGTGTAGTAGGCCACCAGCGCGGCGCGATAGCGCAGCCTATCCTCAGTGTCGCCCAGGGAGTTGAGCTGCAGGTTGACGCCCTCGATCTTGAGCTCCGCCATGAACCTCCATGCCACCTCGATGACCTCGGCGTCATAACAGGGGTCGCGGTCGCCGACGACCTCGACGCCCACCTGGGAGAACTGGCGCTGCCTTCCTGCCTGGGGACGGTCATAGCGGAACATCGGCATCGTGTAGTGAACGCGTACCGGGTGCCAGCGCTGTTCGAGGTGAGCCCCGAGCACCGCCCTGACCACGGGTGCGGTGCCCTCCGGCCGCAGTGTCAGCGATCGTCCGCCCCGATCGGTGAACGTGTACATCTCCTTGTCGACGATGTCGGTCCCACCACCGACACTTCGCGAGAACAGTTCGGTCGCCTCGAAGATCGGCGTGTCGATCGGCTGGTAGCCGTGCCGTGACGCAACCATCGCGTGCGTGTCAAGGAGCCACCGCCAGGCCGGCGCTTCGTCAGGGAGCAGGTCCCTGGTTCCCCGGGGCGTTGCGATCGGGTTCATGGCCGCCCGAGTGTACTGGCGCCTCTGCAGGCGACGGACCGAAGGGCTCGGCCCTGCCTCTTTGAGTTCGCTACGCCACGTCGGGCGAGCTGCGTCGGGCGCGGACGCCGAGAAAGATCGGCAGCCGGGTTGTAGACCGGTTGCGCGACGACCAGACCGGCCGACCCAGAGGGCTCCACCATCCTCTCCAGGATGAAGCCGGCTTCGATGAGTCCGGTGACATAGCGGGAGATGGGACGGTGGTGGTGGGCTCGCGCGATGACGAGTATCGCCGACTCGTTGTCCACGCCGACAACGGCGGCGCCGCGGCGGGAGCATCCGCAGCCGCGCGAAGACCCACTCGGCGCAGCCGAGGGGCTGCGCAGCGATCAGCGAGGACAGCGACCAGAGCGATGCC
>CATPBU010000171.1 GCA_955652455.1 Candidatus Dormiibacterota bacterium | reverse complement strand
GTATGGTCAAGGAGGCTGAGGCCAACGCCGACGAGGATCGCAAGCGCGCTGAAGCGATCGAGATCAAGAACCGCGGTGAGAACCTCGCCTACCAGGCGGAGAAGGCGCTCACTGACGCCGGCGACAAGGTCCCGGCGGATGTGCGCAGCGACATCGAGGCGAAGGTCAAGGCCGTCCGCGATGCCATCGCCACCGGCGACAGCGACGCCATCAAGCGAGCCACCGACGACCTCCAGGGCTCGATCCAGAAGATCGGCGAGGCGGTGTACGCCCAGACGCCGCCTTCAACTGACGGCGGCGGCTCCAACGGTTCGCCCGGAGCGGCCAAGGAGGGAGCCCCGCCGGCCGGCGAGGACGTGGTCGACGCCGAGTTCAAGGAGGTCTGACCTCCGCCCCGGCAGAGCCGCCGTTTTACATCCTCTCTCTGTAAGAGCAGAATCGCCCTGCCTGACGCCCTCGGCGGCGTCATACGGGAGAGGAGGCAGAACAACATGGCGCGAGCATTCGAAGACACGGCACTGAGGACGCCCGAGCTGGTCGTGCCGCCCGTCGCGGACCCGGCTCCGCTGGGCCTGGCGGGCTTCGCGTTCACCACGCTTTTGCTGTCGCTGGTCAACACGCAGATCCTGCCCAAGAGCACCGAAGTCCTGGTCTTGTCCATGGCGCTCACGTTCGGCGGCCTGGCGCAGTTTGTGGCCGGGATGTGGGCATTCAAGCGGGGTAACACGTTTGCGGCGACAGCGTTCACCGCGTACGGCGCATTCTGGCTCAGCTTCTACCTGCTGGTCGTGGTATTCATTCCGCTGGTGCCGAAGACCGCCGGCGCCAGCGACATCAGCAACTTCGTTGGCTGGTACCTGTTGGCGTGGGGCATCTTCACCGCGTACATGTTCATCGCTTCGCTGGCGGGCGCGCGTGCCGTGCAACTCGTGTTCATCCTGCTCGCGATCACTTTCGTCGTGCTCGCCATAGGCGCATTCGGCACCAGCACCGGGATCACCCAGTTCGGCGGCTACATCGGCCTTGCCACCGCAGCGGCGGCGATCTACGCGTCATTCGCAGACGTGGCCAACGCCAACTTCAAGCGGAAGGTGCTGCCCACCTGACCTGGCAAACGCACAGCGACGGACCAGCGTCGCACAAGGATTTGTAGGAGACCATTCGATGGCTCAAGCGCCTTCCGATTCCACGATCGATGCCCTGCTCAAAGAGGGGCGCACGTTCCCGCCCAGCGAGGAGTTCAAGGCACGGGCAAAGGTGGCTGACGACTCGCTGTACCGCGAGGCCGAGGCGGATCTGGAAGCCTTCTGGGCAAAGCAGGCGGAGAAGTACCTGACCTTCTCCCGCAAGTGGGACACCGTCCTGGAGTGGAAGCTCCCCTTCGCGCGCTGGTTCGTCGGCGGCACCATCAACGCCAGCTACCAGTGCCTCGACCGCCACGTCGAGGCGGGGCGCGGCGACCGGACCGCCTACCTGTGGGAAGGCGAACCCGGCGACACGCGCACGATCACCTACAAGGAGCTGCTCGAGCAGGTCTGCAGGTTTGCCAACGCGCTGAAGGACCTCGGGGTCAAGCGCGGCGACCGCGTCGGCATCTACATGGGGATGATCCCCGAGCTGCCCGTGGCGATGCTCGCCTGCGCGCGCATCGGCGCGGCTCACTCGGTCGTGTTCGGTGGCTTCTCCGCCGACGCCGTCGCCGACCGGATGAACGACTCGGGATCGGTGCTGCTGATCACCCAGGACGAGGCCTGGCGCCGCGGTACCACCGTTCCGCTCAAGCTCAACGTCGACGAGGCGCTCGCCAAGACCGAGACGATCGGCAAGGTCGTCGTGGTCAGGCGCACCGGCAACGAGGTGCCGATGACCGAGGGCCGCGACCACTGGTACCACGACCTCGTCGCCAACCAGTCCACGACGTGCGAGCCCGAGGCGATGGACTCCGAGGACCTGCTGTACACCCTGTACACGTCGGGGACGACCGCCAAGCCGAAGGGAATCAAACACACCACGGCCGGGTACCTGCTGCAGGCGATGTACACCCATGACCTGGTCTTCGACATCCAACCGGACACCGTGTTCTGGTGCGCTGCTGACATCGGTTGGGTGACCGGTCACACCTACATCGTGTATGGGCCGCTCGGCAACGGGGCCACCGCGGTCATGTACGAGGGCACTCCCGACTTCCCGGACAAGGACCGCTGGTGGGCGATCATCGAGAAATACGGTGTCACCGTCCTGTACTGCGCGCCGACCGCGATCCGCACCTTCATGAAATGGGGCACCGAGTACCCCGAACGCCACGATCTCTCATCGCTGCGCCTGCTCGGCACCGTCGGCGAGCCGATCAATCCAGAGGCGTGGATCTGGTACCGGCTGCACATCGGTTCGGACCGCACCCCGGTGGTCGACACCTGGTGGCAGACGGAGACGGGCGGCATCATGATCGCGCCGCTTCCCGGCGTCCTGACCCTCAAGCCGGGATCGGCAACCCGTCCGCTTCCCGGCATCTTCGCGTCGGTGGTCGACGAGGAGGGAGCCGAGGTGCCCGCCGGGCGCGCCGGGTATGCGGTGTTGACCCGCCCATGGCCGGGCATGCTGCGCGGCATCTGGGGTGACGACGAGCGCTACAAGGAGACCTACTGGACCAAGTACGGCGACAAGTACTTCGCCGGCGATGGCGCGCGCATCGACGAGGACGGTTACTTCTGGTTTATGGGTCGCGTCGACGACGTCATGAACGTCAGTGGCCACCGCATCAGCACCACCGAGGTGGAGTCGGCTCTCGTCGACCACCCGTCGGTGGCCGAAGCGGCCGTGACCGCCAAGGCGGACGAGCAGACCGGACAGTCGATCGCCGCCTTTGTGACCGTGCGCAGCGGTATCAAGGAGAGCACGGAGCTGGCCGCGGAGCTGCGCGACCACGTCGGCAAGCTGATCGGGTCCATCGCCAAGCCGAAATGGATCACGTTCACACCGGAGCTGCCCAAGACGCGCAGCGGCAAGATCATGCGACGCCTGCTCCGCGACATCTCCGAGAACCGCAAGCTCGGCGACACCACCACCCTGGCCGACGCCAACGTTGTCAACGAGCTGCAGACCCGCGCGTCCGCGGAGGCGGACAAGGAGACCTAGCTACTGGACCTGGTCGATGCGGGTGAGCACCCAGTCGTAGTCACCGCTCATCACGGGCGCCTTGCAGTATGAGCACACGCCGCTGAGATCGACGTCCAGTGGCGCGCCGCAGTTGGGGCAGTGCTGGGCCATGGTGCCGCCGTCGGGACGCGTCGTCGCGCTCGAGGAGCGCTCGAACAGCCAGTCCTCATACCACTCGCGCACCGTGCGGTCGCCACGCGTCACCTTGTTGGTGGCGTTGTCAACGTCGTAATCAGCGCAGGCGGCATGCATGCGCAGTTGAATACGATCGTGCTGGCCGTCGCTGCTGGCGGCAACGATCGTGGCACCGGCAAGCGCGAGGTTGTCGAGGACGTTGTGCTGGCCCTTGGCGACGTACTGCTCGATCTGTGCGCGGTGCTGGTCCCAGAGCGTGTCGGACATGACCCGGCGGCTTTCCTCCGGCTTGCGGTCCATCCACGCCTGTTCGACGATGAAG
>CATPBU010000170.1 GCA_955652455.1 Candidatus Dormiibacterota bacterium | reverse complement strand
CAGCTCACCACGCAGTCGGCGGCCTCACGGAGCAGGCTGCGACCCACCTCTGTCGAGCCTGTGAACGACAGCTTGCGCACCCGAGGGTCGTGCAGCATCGCCGAGACCACAGCTCCTGAGCGCCGCGAGGGCAGCACGTTGACGACCCCCGCGGGCACACCGGCGTCCATGAGCAGGGCCCCCAACGCCAGCGCCGTCAGCGGCGTGTCCGAGGCGGGCTTGAGCACCACTGTGCAACCTGCAGCCAGTGCCGGCCCGATCTTGCGTGTCGCCATGGCCGCGGGGAAGTTCCACGGCGTCACCAGAACGCTCACGCCGATCGGCTGCCGCAGCACGAGGATGCGGTTGGTCCCTGCCGGCGCGGTCTGGACCTCACCACCGGCGCGCACCGCCTCCTCCGCGTACCAGCGGAAGAACTCAGCCGCATAGGTGACCTCGCCGCGTGCGTCGGGGAGCGCCTTGCCGTTCTCTCTGACGATCAGACGCGCCAGATCCTCGGTCCGCTCGGTCATCAGCTCGAAGGCACGTCGAAGAACCTCCGCCCGCTGCCGCGGCGGCGTCGCCGCCCAGCCCGGCAGTGCATCGTGGGCAGCGCTGACTGCAGCCAACCCGTCCTGGACGGAACCGTCGGCAACCTCCACGATCGCCGTGCCGGTCGCCGGGTCGTCCACCACGAAGGTTCGTGCGTCGGACGCATCCCTCCAGCGGCCGCCGACAAGAAGCTGTGGCGGCGCTGCGACCGCCTCTGGGCTCGACGTTGCTGTGCTCATGCCTGCATGGCCCTCTCAATGGTGGCGACGATGCGTTCAACGGACGGGATCGCCATGTCCTCGAGCGCGTCGGCGGATGGAAGCGGGATGTGCGGCGTGGTGATGCGCAGTGGCGGTCCGTCGAGGTCGTCGAAGCACTCCTCGGCGACGATCGACACCAGCTCGGCTCCCCAACCGCAGAGGCGTGGGTTCTCCTCGACGGTGAAGAATCGCCCGGTGGCGGACGCCTCGCGCAGGATGGTCTGAGTATCGAGCGGGACCAGGCTGCGCACGTCGACGACTGTGGCATCGATGCCGCGCTCGGCGAGCTCTTCAGCCGCGGCCAGCGCACGGGGCACCATCGCGGCGAGGGCGACGATGGTGGCGTCCCCGCCCGACCGCAGCACCTTGGCGGATCCCAGTGTGTCGACCAGCTCACCGTCGGGGACCTCGCCCTTGGTTGCGTACAACCCCTTGTGCTCGAAGAACATCACCGGGTCCGGGTCGCGAACCGCGGCGGCGAAGAGCCCGACGACGTCGGCCGGGTTTGATGGCGCCACCACCTTGAGCCCAGGCACTGCCATCGCCCAGTTCTCAACGGATTGCGAATGTTGCGCACCGAAACGCAAGCCGCCACCGTTGCCCGACCTGATCACCAGCGGGAAGCTCACCTGCCCGGAGGTCATGTACGAGCTCTTGGCGATCTGGTTGGCGACGAGGTCCCAGCACACGGCGAAGAAGTCGGCAAACATGATCTCGGCGATCGGTCGCAGACCGGTCATCGCCGCGCCCATGGCCGCGCCGAGAATGGCCTGTTCGGAGATGGGGGTGTCACGCACCCGGGCGGGGCCGAAGCGCTCGAGCAGCCCGACCGTAGCCTTGAACACGCCACCGGCACCGGCGACGTCCTCGCCGAGGAACACGACGTTGGGGTCGCGCTCCATCTCCTGGGTGATCGCCCGGGCCACTGCATCGCGGTAGGTCAGTTCCGCCATGACCAGCCTCCATCGGACCATACGTTGTTCATCAGCGTCTCCGGCCCCGGCGGCAGCGACGCCTTGGCCTCGACGGTGGCAGTCTCGACGTCGGTGTCCGCGGTCTCCTCGACGGCGTCCAGGTCTGCCTCACTCACACCGCGCGCCACCAGCCGCGCGCGGTACAGGACGATCGGGTCGTACGCGGCCCACGCCGCGACTTCCTCATCGGGCCGGTACTTGCCGGGGTCGGCACGTGAATGGCCGGTGGAACGATAGGTGCGCGCCTCGATGAGGGATGGGCCTCCACCGCCGCGGGCGCGTTCGAGGCACTCGCGGGCAATGAGGTACATCGCGTCGGCGTCGTTGCCGTCCACGAGGATGCTGTCCAGCCCATACGCAGAGGCGCGATCGGCTGCCGGGTTGGCCACGGCGGTGACGGAACCGATCGGCGTGTACTCCATATAGAGGTTGTTCTCACACACGAAGACCACGGGCAACTTCCACACCGCGGCCAGGTTGAGCGACTCGTGGAAGGCGCCGATGTTGGTGGTGCCGTCGCCAAAGAAGGCCACCGCCACACGCGGCTCGCCGCGGTACTGCGCCGACCAGGCCGCGCCGAGGGCTATGGTCAGGTGAGCACCGACGATCGCGTAGGAGCCCATGACACCGCGCTGGACGTCGGTGAGATGCATCGATCCGCCTTTTCCGGACAGGACACCGCAGCTGCGCCCGAGCAGCTCGCCCATCACCCCGGTCATCGACGTGCCGCGCGCCAGGGTGTGCGCATGACCGCGGTAGGTGGCGAACGTGTAGTCGTTCTCGTCCATCGCCTCGCCGAATCCGGCGGCGATCGCCTCCTGTCCCAGGGAGAGATGACTGGTCCCCTTCACCAGGTTCTGCAGAAACAAGTCGTACGCTCGCTTCTCGAACTTGCGCATCCGGACCATCTGCCGGTACAGCGCCAGCTGCCGGGGGGAATCGACGTCGCCACCCGGGCGGTACAACGTCGCCGGGTCGATCCCCGGCGGGCCCGCCGCGGCGGTCGTCTCATCGGTCGATGCAGACATGTTGGTGGCTTCCTCTGGTGGCGATTGGCTGCCGGTCAGTAGCTGTTGGT
>CATPBU010000169.1 GCA_955652455.1 Candidatus Dormiibacterota bacterium | reverse complement strand
CGCGGCGCGCGTGGACGCCGCTCCTCCGCCTGAGCCTGATCTGAGTGCGCTTGCTGCATCCCTGCAGTCGGATGCACGTGACTCGCGAGTCTTCTTCAGCGTGCTCTGTGCGACGCTGGAGGCGGCGCTGCCCAAGAACACGACGGTCGAGCGCGACCACAGCATGTTCAAGAAGAAGCGACTACCTCGGAAGGTTACCGTCAGCCTCGCGGGTGAGACGTTCGAAGCCGAGGGGTCAGATGGCCGCTTGGTGTGCCGCCACATCCATATCGTGCACGGTGTCGGCGGCGGCCTCCCCTATGCCAAGGAAGTCAGCACGGAGGAGTGGCTCGACCAGCTGCTTGCCAGCGTGGCGCAGGAAGCCACCGCCAACTCTGCGGCAACCGACGCGCTCCGGTCACTGACGACCTGAGGCGTCCGCAGGGGAGCTGCCGGTCAGGCGGGCTGGCCGATCCAGTTCTCCTGCTGGAGCATCGTGGTCACCTCATCGAGTGACATGTCGGCGCTGGGCAGGATGATCTCGCTGCTGGAGAGGCTCTCGTGGGGAAGCTGCACGCCCGTGGACCTGACAAAGGCGCTGACGTCAGCGACGGCAGCGTGGAAGGCTGCGTCGTCGCCGGACCGGACGGCGTCGACAAGACGATGGTCGAAGGCATCGAGCTGAGGGCGAGCCGACTCGGGAAGGCGGTACTGCTCATCCCCATGAATGCGCACCACGATGCCGGCGGCGGCCAGCGCGGGTCCTGACTGCGGCGCGGCGAGGCCGAGCTGGGCCTTCATCGCCGCGAGCTTGGCCTGGACGTTTGTGTCGACAACGGTGGCGGTAATCTGCTCGTCGAGTCTGCTGCCGCCGCCGCCGAGCAGTGGTGCATCGAGCACGCCGCTGTCCAGGAGCGAGTCGACTGCGTCGGCGTGCGCTTGCGACCGTGCGATCTTGTCCTGGGCGCGCTGCATCATCATGGCCGCGTCCGATGTGTGCTCGCCGATGCCGGCGAGGGTGTCGCCGGCCGAGCTCGTTGCCTTCGACGCCTCATACGAGGCCTTGAGCGCTTCCCGCTGGCTGGCGAACGCCTGCACTCGCGCCTGGTATCGCTGTATGGCGCCCTGCAGCTTGGTGACCTGTGCCGCGATGGACTGGATCTGTGGATCGAGCTGTTGGCGCTGCTGGCCGAGCACCTCCGCCTGGGTCAGTGCCTGGGTCGCCAGGTCCTCCTTACCGGACTGCATCGCCTGCTGTGCCGCGCCGTTGAGCTGGGCGATGCGCTTGTCCATCTCGGTGGCTTGGTTTTCCAGGCGCTTCTGCCCCGTGGTCGCCTCCACGAGGGCGGCGCGCAGCTTCTGCTGCTGTTCGAGCAGCTGCTGGTAGGAGAGGTCGATTGCCTGCGAGGGATCCTCCAGCCGGTCGAGAGCGGCATTGCTCTTCTGCTGGAAGATGTTGCTGAAGCGTCGGAACACGCTCATGGATGCCTCCTTGCCGTCGGACCCTGCGGTGCAGGATCCTGCTCGATTCTAGGATGAACCCGCGCCGGCCCGCCGTTCGGCTCGCCGGGAAGGCAGGCGCGTCACCCCTGATGGCTGATCCGTTACCAGTGCGTCGGCGGCGCTGTCAGCATCACGGGACTGGTCGCGATCACGACCCGTCTGGCGGAGAGGCACGTCGACCGACGCGCGTGTAGGGTGCTGGTCGTATGCAGCGGCGCATCGTGGCTCCCGGCCTATACGCGCTCGTCACTCTTGCGATCTTCGGCGGCGTGCTGCCGGTGATGGGACACTCGTGGATCGGTCTCGATTCCGACGCCAAGGCTGTGGTGTATGCGATCGACGTGGTCGCCGACGCCCTCCGGCACGGTCACGATCCGCTGATCACCAAGCTGATCCAGGCCCCCGGCGGCGTCAACCTGATGTGGAACCCCAGCCTGGTACTGCCGGGCATTGTGTTGACGCCGGTGACTCTAGTTGCCGGTCCGTACGCGGCCTACGACGTGCTCGTCATCGCCGCTCCGGTGCTGTCGGCGTGGGCAGCGTTCGCGGCACTGCGACGGTTCGTCCGCTCACCGGTGGCAGCGTGGGTCGGTGGGCTCGTGTACGGCTTCAGCCAAGCCATTCTGGCCGAATCTCTCGGCCACGCCCAGACGTCGATGGCGTGGTTCCCACCGGTGGTACTCCTCCTCCTTCACGAAGGCATCGTGCGCCGAAGCTGGCCGGCTTGGCGAGTAGGTGTCGTCCTCGGCGTCGCAACCGCAGTCGAATTACTGACCAGCGAGGAGATGGTGCTCGCCACCACCATCGTCGCCGCGTGTGCAGCCGCTGTGCTGGCACTGCAGCATCGCGAACAGGCACGTGATGCGACCAGGCGACTCGGTGCAGTTCTTGCAGTGGCGGTCGGTGCTGCCGTCGTGCTGGCGGCGGTACCACTGGCGGTCCAATTCCTGGGTCCTTACCGTCCCAGCGGACGCCTGGTGCCCGGCGACTTCGTCGTCGCGGATGCGGGGGCGTTCCTTGTACCTGCGTCACGACAGCTGCTCCGCCTACCCGGACTATTGGCCGACCCATGGTCGATCGTCACCGAGGACGCGGGCGCGTACATCGGCGTGCCGGTGATGCTGCTCCTTCTGATCGCGTGGCAGCGGCTGCGCAAGATCTCGGTGACGGTCAGATGGGCAATGCCGGTCACCCTGATCACGTGCGTGCTGGCGCTTGGCCCCCATCTCCACATCGGCGGCGTCACCACGGCCGTCCCTCTGCCGTGGATCCTCGTTGACAGGCTTCCCTTTCTCGAGGACCTCGACGCGGCTCGCCTGATGGTGCTCGCCTGGGTGGGCATCGCCCTCGTCGTCGCTGTGGCGGTGGACCACGCGCTCAATCATCACGGACGTGAGCGATTGCCGCGGTGCGCGTTGATTGCCGCCGCGCTGGTGACGCTGCTTCCCGCGGCCATGCCCGTCACTGCCGCGTATGCGCCGCCGTACATCACGAGTGCCGACGCTGCCACGATCCCCGCGGGGGACACGGTTCTGATCGTGCCGCTGATCGAGGGGTCCGGCTTCAACGCGCTCATCTGGCAGGTTCAGGCCGGGCTGCGCTGGCGAATGGTCAATGGCAACGCCTACGGCTCCAACGGGATCGCGTATTACCCCGCGTCAACGCTGACTGACACCCTGGCTGCCCTGGAATTGGGCGCGCGGTTGGACATCGGCACACTCAGTGTGACCGGGATGCGCGACGACCTGCAGCGCCTGGGGGTCGGCACAGTCGTTCTGTCCGGCGGTGCGCAGCATGACCAGGAGCTCGAACTGATGCGTCGTATCCTCGGTCCCGAGACGTACGCCGGCGGCGGCGCCGTCGTGTGGCACGGCGTCGCCGTGCTGCTCGGTCGACCGTGACCCATCACCCTGCAAGGGCGTGCAGGTCAGGTGCCCAGGCCGCTGCTGACGTTGGAGAACGCGTTGTTCACCTGTTTACCGACGATGGTGAGGATGAGAATCACCACCACGGCGATGAGGACCAGGATGAGGGCATATTCCGCCATCCCCTGGCCTGCTTCGTCGCGTTGCGCGCGGATGAGAGCCGTACGGATGCGGAGGCAGAGGTCATTCAGCATTTGCGCCAGAGACTATTGACTCTCCTCCGACACGGCCCCGACGGCTTTGCAACGAGTTGCCCTGCCGTTGTGACGAACCTTCGGAGGTACTCAGGTCATCAGGTCGGGAAGGACCCTCACGCTCTGCGGATTGGCACGCACCAGAAGCGTGGTCACCGGCGAGCGCTTCCACTCGTCGATCTCCTCGCGGATCTTCGCCACCGGTCCGACCAGGTTGAGCCGCTCGACGAGTGCCGTCGGCACGGCGGCGGCCGCAGCTTTGCGCTGCCCAGCGAGGTAGAGCCTCTGGACCTCGAGGGCGGCCTCCTCGAAACCCATCCGTGCGATCACGTTGAAGTGAAAGTTCGTTCCCCGCGCGCCCATCCCACCGATGTACAGGGCCAGGCCCGGTCTCAACTGATCGCAGGCGTGCTCGATGTCGTCGTCGACGACAACGGACACCATTGCCGCGATCTCGAAGTCCGCCGGATCGCGGCGCGCATCCGGCCGCGCGAATCCCTCGGCCAGGGCTGCACGCTGTTCCGCGTCGTCCCGCGGCGAATAGAAAGCTGCCAACCAGCCATCCGCGATCTCCGCAGTGAGCGCGATGTTCCTCGGCCCCTCGGTCCCGAGAAAGATGGGCAGGTCAGCGCGCAGCGGATGCACCGTGGACCGCAGTGGTTTGCCGAGACCCGTTCCGCCGGGGTACGGCAGCGGGTAGTGCGGCCCTTGATTGCGAACCGGCTCGTCACGCGCAAGGATGCGGCGCACGATGTCGACGTATTCGCGCGTGCGAGCCAGCGGCCGGGCAAACGGCTGCCCGTACCAACCCTCAACAACCTGCGGTCCGGAGACTCCAAGCCCGAGGACGAATCGACCACCGCAGAGATGGTCGAGTGTCAGCGCCGCCATCGCCGTCGCCGCCGGTGCGCGGGCGGACATCTGCATCACGGCTGACCCGAGGCGGATGCGCTTGGTGTATGCCCCGTACCAGGCCAGAGGTGTGAGCGCATCGGAGCCGTAGGCTTCGGCCGTCCACACCGAGTCGTAGCCGAGGCGCTCGGCCTCGAGCACCAGGTCCTTGGTGGCGGGATCGGGACGGCTGCCCCAGTACCCGAGCATCACCCCGAGCTTCATCGACGGCGCCCGGCGATATCGTTGACGGTCACGCGCCCGCGCTGATGCCGGCAGCCTCGAGCGCCACCACGGCGAGACGCCTCCGCGCCGGAGCGTCGCGCATGATCGTGTCCGTGACCACAGCCTTCACTCCTCGCCGTTCGAGCTCGGCGGACGCAGCGCGGTCGACATCGTCAATCACCATAGCGTCGATGAGGCCGCTGTAGAGGTCGGCGACTCCCAGCGGCGATGCCTGATGGCCGAGAGCGCGCAGCATCGTAGCCGCGGGACCGCGCAGCGCCGCTCCCCCGACGATCGGGCTCACCGCGACGCAGGGAACCGTGCGCTTCATCAGAGCCTCTCTGATGCCCGGTACAGCGAGGATGGGTCCGATCGAGATCAGCGGATTGGACGGCGCGATGATGACCGCCTGGGCCGCGAGGACGGCGTCGAGAACGCCAGGCGCCGGGGTGGCCGTTTGGGCGCCGTTGAAACGGATCCCCACAACCTCGTCCCGGTGGCCGTGCCGCACGTAGTAGGTCTGGAAGTCGAGTTCGCCACCGGGCGTGTCGATCACCGTCCGAAAGCGGTCGTCCGTGCTCGGCAGCAGACGGTCAACCAGGCCGAGCGCCGCGCAGAGGCGCGCCGTCACCGCGCTGAGCGGCACGCCCGCGTCCAGCCAGGTTGTACGGGTCAGGTGCAGGCCGAGGTCGAGGTCACCGAGCCAGAACCATGCGTCCGCTCCAAGCGATCGCGCGCGCTCCAACGCACGGATGCTGTCGTTACGGACCCCCCAGCCGCGGTCCTCGTCGATCTCCCCGGTGAGCGTGTACATGACCGTGTCCAGATCCGGTGAGATGTGCAGGCCAAGGATTTCCGTGTCGTCGGCGACGTTGCCGACGATGGTCAGGTCCCTCACCGCCAGGGCGGCGGTCACTCCCTGCAGGAATCGGGCAGCGCCGACACCACCGGCGAGAACAACGATGCGCTGCGGGTTCACCGGGCTGCGTTCGGTCTCACGCGCGGCGAAGGGCGAGCACCGGGATGGTGCGGATCCCCGCCGTCTTCTTCTCGTACTCGCCGAAGGCGGGGATCCGGCGTGCCTGCTCGGCATAGACGCGGTCGCGATCAGCACCGGTCAGCTCGGTGGCAGTCACCCGGAACGTCTCCGTGCCGACCTCGACCTCAGCCGTGCCCGCGGCAAGGAGGTTGTAATACCAGCTCGGGTTTTCCGAGGCGCCGCTCTTGGTGGCGAAAACGTACATCACCCGGTCGTCGTCGCCGGATGCCAGGTACATCGTCGGCGATACGTAGTTCCGCCCACTCTTTCGGCCACGGTGATGGAGAAGTGCCATCGGCGCGCCCTCGAACGGCCCGCCGACGCGTCCCTGATTGGCGCGGAACTCGTCGATGATCTTCGCGTTCCAGTCGGCCACCTCAGTCACCTCGTCTCCAGTGGTCCGAGACGACGCTCTCCCGCAGCCGTTGCATGCCACGCAGCCAGCGGTCGTAGTCGGACGCCTTGCGGGCGAAGAATTCGCGCACCTCGGGGTGGGGAAGGATCAGGAACGTCTCGTGCCGAAGCCCCTCGAGCACGTGCGCGGCGACGGCGTCAGGTTCGAGCGCTCCCGCGAAGAGGAAGTCCTTCTCGCCGGCCAGAGCGAGCATCGGCGTACGCACGCCCTGCGGGCAGAGGGCCGAGACGCGGATGCCCTGCGTCCCGTACGCGATGGCGAGCCATTCGAGGAAGGAGAGGCCAGCAGCCTTGGTGACCGCGTACGGAGCTGCAGCGACATGGTTGATGAGCCCGGCCGCCGACACCGTGCCGAGGATGTACCCCTCACCACGCTCGAGCATCGCCGGTAGTACCGCGCGCGCCGCGTAGACATGAGCCATGAGATGAACCTCCCAGCTCCTCTGCCACGCCTCGTCGCGAGCTTCGGGACCACCGCCGAAGGCTATGCCCGCGTTCGAGCAGTAGATGTCGACGCGCCCGTGCCGTTCGACCGCCAACCCAACCAGGGCGTCCACCGCGGACTCGTCGGTCACGTCGGTCGTGACAGCGACACCGTTCACCTCGCGCGCGACGGCCTCTGCGCCGGCGCCATTGAGGTCGGCAACGACCACCGCGGCCGCGCCGGCCGTGGCGAAAGCACGACACAATGCGGCGCCGATGCCGCTGCCGCCACCGGTGACGATGACGACGCGGCCGGAGACTTCCACCGGGCTACTCTACCGAGGCGGAGCGCCCTGCCCGGCGCGGTCCGGTAGTGTGCCTGCGCGACATCCACGGAGGACACGGCGTGCGACACTCGGAGTGCCAGTTCGTTGACGGCACGTGGGTCATCTCCACCGGCGAACGCGGGATTGCCGTGGAGAACCCGACGACCGAGATGGTCATCGCCCAGGTCCCCGACGGCACCGCGGAGGACGTGGATCGCGCTGTGGCGGCCGCGCGCCTGGCGTTCCCCGGCTGGTCGGTCACTCCGGTCGCTGAGCGCGCCGGCTACATCGCCGCGTTGCGTGACGGCCTGCAGGCCCGACAGCAGGAGATCGCCGATGCCATCACGGCAGAGATGGGGGCGCCCGCGAAACTCGCGATGAGCGTGCAGAGCGGGCTGCCGCTGCTGGTGCTGAGCGCCTACGTGGGCCTTGCCGCGGCCGTCGACCTGACCGAGACGGTGGGTAACTCACTGATCCTGCACGAGCCGGTCGGAGTCGTCGCCGCGATCACCCCGTGGAACTACCCGCTCCACCAGAGCATCGCCAAGCTGGCGCCGGCTCTCCTGGCCGGCTGCACCGTGGTGCACAAGCCGAGTGAGGTGGCTCCTCTGACGGCCTACATCGTCGCCGAAGTCGCCGAGAGCATCGGGCTCCCCGCGGGGGTGTACAACCTGGTGTCTGGTACCGGCGAGGTGGTCGGTGAGGCGCTCGCCAGTCACCGCGACGTCGACATGGTGTCGTTCACCGGCTCGACGCGCGCGGGTCGGCGGGTTGGCGCGCTGGCGGCGGAGACGGTCAAACGCGTGGCCCTCGAGCTCGGTGGCAAGTCGGCCAACCTGATCCTCGAGGACGCCGACATCGTCGTAGCAGTGAAGGTGGGTGTGGCCAACTGCTTTCTCAATTCGGGGCAGACGTGCACAGCATGGACGAGGATGCTGGTGCCGGCGTCGCGTTACGACGAGGCGGTGGACCTCGCAACGGCGGCGACGGCAACGTATACCGTCGGCGACCCGAACGACCCGCACACCCGGCTCGGACCCCTCGCCAGTGCCGCGCAGCGCGACCGTGTGCACGCCTACATGGAGCGTGGGGTCAGCGACGGCGCCCGCGTCGTCACCGGCGGACGCAACGCCGGCGGTCTTCCCGAGCGTGGCTACTACGTCGCACCCACGGTCTTCGCGGACGTCGACCCGGAGGCGACCATCGCCCAGGAGGAGATCTTCGGACCGGTCCTCGCCATCATCCGCTACCAGGACGAGGACGACGCGGTGCGCATCGCCAACCACACCGACTACGGGCTGGCAGGCGCGGTGTGGTCGATCGACGTCGACCACGCCATGCGCGTCGCCCGTCGTTTGCGCACCGGACAGGTGGACATCAACGGCGCTCGCTTCAACCCGAGCGCACCCTTCGGGGGCTACAAGCAGTCGGGCAACGGCCGCGAGCTCGGGCGCCAGGGTCTCGAGGAGTTCCTGCTGGTCAAATCGGTGCAGCTGCCGTGACCACGCGCGTGCGCGCCGCGGTGCTGCGTGCAACCGGGACGCCACTCCGCGTCGAGGAGGTCACGCTCCCCGACCCGGGCGCGAACCAGGTGCGTGTCCGCTTGATCGCCACCGGGGTTTGTCACTCCGACCTCTCGTTGGCGCGCGGCACCCTGACGCACAGCACGCCGGTGGTCCTCGGGCATGAGGGGTGCGGCCGCATCGTCGAGGTCGGTTCTGCGGTGCGGGACCTCAGCCCCGGTGACGTCGTGCTGCTCAACTGGGCTCCGGCGTGTCGCGCCTGCTGGTGGTGTGACCGTGGCGAGCCGTTTCTCTGCGCGCACGCCGACCGGGCCGGGGCGCAAGCGTATGGGAACCTCGACGACGGCACGCCGGTGTACCCCGGCCTGGGAGTCGCGGCGTTCTCGACCGAGACCGTTGTCGCGGAGGCGGCGTGCATCCGCATCCCGGATGACGTCAACCTCGAGGAGGCGGCTCTGCTCGGCTGCGCGGTACTCACCGGAGTCGGGGCGGTGAACCATGCGGCCGGCGTCAGGGCAGGCGAGTCGGTGGTGGTTATCGGTCTGGGCGGGGTTGGCCTCTGCGCGGTGCAGGGTGCACGGATCGCCGGGGCTGACCCGATCGTGGCGGTGGATGGCGCAGCCGGCAAGGCGGATCTGGCCCGCAGCCTCGGAGCGACCGACTTCCTCCTGCCCGACGCCGATTTGGGCAAACGGGTCCGTGCGCTCACCCAGGGCCGGGGCGCCGACCACGCCATCGAGTGCGTCGGCCTGGCGGAGACGATCCGGAGCGCCTGGTCGGTGACCCGCCGGGGTGGCCGGGCCACGATCGTCGGCCTCGGTTCGAGATCCGACACGCTGACGTTCAACGCCCTCGAGGTCGCGTATTTCGCGCGCACCCTCCGCGGTTCCATGTACGGCAACTCCGACCCCGCCGCGGATGTGCCGGTTCTCCTCGATCACGTGCGAGCCGGCCGGCTCGACCTCGGCGCGCTGGTGACACGGCGCCTGACTCTCGACGACATCGAGGACGCGTTTGCCGACATGATTGCCGGTCATGGCGCGCGCAGCCTCATCGTTTTCGAGGAGAGCAATTCGTGAGTGATCCAGCCACAGGCCCGGCGCGACGTTTCCTGGATCGCGTCGCCATCGTCACCGGTGCGGGCCAGGGGATCGGCGCGGCGACCGCGCGCCGACTCGCCGGCGAGGGTGCCACGGTGTTCCTGTTCGAACGCAGTGCGGGAGCCGGTGCGGCCACCGCCGACTCGATCATCGCTGACGGCGGCCGAGCCCTGGCGGTCGACTGCGACGTGTCGTCGCGCTCGAGCGTCGAAGCGGCGGTCAACGCCGTGATCGCCGAATGCGGGCGTCTCGATGTTCTCGTCAACAACGCCGGTATCACCCGCGACAACCTGCTATTTAAGCTATCCGATGACGACTGGTCCACGGTGTTGAACGTAAACCTCACCAGCGTCTTCCTGATGTGCCGTGCCGCCCAGCAGCACATGGTGGCGGCGAGGTACGGGCGCATCGTCAACCTGAGCAGCAGGTCCGCATTGGGCAACCGCGGCCAGGCCAACTACGCCGCCGCCAAAGCGGGCGTCCAGGGCCTGACCGCGACGCTCGCGATCGAGCTGGGTCCGTTCAACATCACCGTCAACGCTGTGGCGCCCGGGTACATCGCCACTCCGATGACCGCCGCGACCGCCGAGCGCGTCGGCGCAACCGTCGAGCAGCATCAGCAGGAGGTGGCGGAACGCACGCCGCTGCGGCGGGTGGGGCAACCCGACGAGGTCGCCGCCGTCATCGTCTTCCTGGCCAGTGATGACGCCTCGTACGTGAGCGGTCAGACGCTGTACGTCAACGGTGGGGCGCGCTGACATGCGTCACTTCGAATCGCTCGACGAGGTGGTGGCGGCGGTGGGTGAGGAGCTCGGCGTCAGCGACTGGCACGTGGTCGACCAGGCGCAGATCACGGCCTTCGCGCAAGCCACGGGCGATCACCAATGGATTCACACCGACGTCGTGCGGGCGGCCGAGGGTCCATTCGGGCACACGATTGCGCATGGCTTCCTGACGCTGGCGCTGACCCCGGTGCTGGTGCACGAGGTCTATGCGGTGGGCGGGGTGCGCATGGCGATCAACTACGGAGCCAACCGCGTGCGCTTCCCAGAACCGCTGCGCAGCGGCGGCAGTGTGCGGGCTTCGGTGCGACTCGACAGCGCGGAGGCTGTGCCCGGTGGTCTCCAGGTTGTCACGCACGTCGTCGTGGAGCTGGCCGACAGCGAGAAACCTTGTTGCGTCGCCGACCTGGTGACCCGCTTCATCGCCTGAACACGGCGCTTTCCGCTCAGGCGAACGCGCTGACCCCGGTCAAAGCCTGCCCGATGATCAGCTTCTGGATCTGGCTGGTGCCCTCGTACAGCGTGGTCACCCGCGCGTCACGCAGGTACTTTCCAACGGGATACTCGTCGATGTAGCCGTAGCCGCCGAACACCTGCAGCGCGCGGTTGGCACAGCGCACCGCGGCCTCGCTGGCGAAGTACTTGGCCTTGCTCGCGGCCAGCTCGAACCGCTCGCCGGCGTCGGCGAGGTCGGCCACAACCCAGGTGAGCGCGCGTGCCGCGTCGGCGTCGACCGCGATGTCGGCGATCATCTCCTGGACCAGCTGGTGGCCCGCGATCGGCTTGCCGAACTGCTCCCTGTCCTTGGCATAGGCGACCGACTCGTCGAGGCAGCCGCGGCAGATGCCGACGCAGCCGGCGGCCAGGCTCATGCGGCCGCGGTTCAGCGCCCCCATGGCGATCTTG
>CATPBU010000168.1 GCA_955652455.1 Candidatus Dormiibacterota bacterium | reverse complement strand
CGAGCGGCCGCTGCCGATGCGCCGGCTGCGCGGCGCCGACCTCTGGTATGCGTCGGTGGAGCTGCCGCCCGGCGCTCGGATGGAATACCGGGTCCTGGTGCGCCGCGGTGACCACGTCGAGAGCATCCTCGACCCACTGAATCCCGCCCAGGTGACCGGCCCGGTGGGCCAGGTGTCGGTGCTCGAGGCCGCCGGCTACCAGACGCCGTGGTGGGCCCTGTACAACGCCGGGTCCGTCCCAGGCGAGATGACCGAGCTCACCTTGCTCAGCCGGGCGCTGCGTCGCGATGTCCACGTGACGCTGTACTCGCCGGGCCGGATGCGCATGGACGACCGCCTGCCGCTGCTGGTGCTGCACGACGGCGCTGACTTCCTCAACCACGCTTCCATGGGCGTGGTCCTCGACAACCTCATGGACAAGCGGCTGGTGGCCGACTGCGTGGTGGCGTTCACCCACCCGGTGGACCGGCTCAAGGAATACGGCGCCGGTGCAGCGCACAGCCGCTTCCTGACCGCGGAGCTGGTGCCGCAGCTGGAGAAACGGCTTCCGCTCCGCGGCGAGCCGGCGGGTCGTTTCCTGGCCGGCGCGAGCTTCGGCGGCATTGCGGCACTGACCGCGGCAGTGCGCGCCCCCGGGTTCTACGGCGGCCTCCTGCTGCAGTCGCCGTCGTTCATGTTCACGCTGGTGGGGCGCGGTCACCAGGGCGGTCCGGTGTTCGACCCGGTGGTGCGTTTCGTCAACAGCCTCCGGGCCAATCCGCGGCGCGTCGCCGAGAAGATGTTCGTCAGCTACGGGGCGTTCGAGCCGGCCGCTCACCGCATCCTGGCGCTGGTCGATACCCTCCAGCACATGGCTGACGACGTTCGGGTGCGCGAATCGCTCGACGGCCATAACTGGACAGGGTGGCGCGACGGCATGTTCGACGGTCTCGGCTGGCTGCTTCCGGGCGACGCGCGGTTCGTGTATCCCTGAGTGAGCGCAGATGCGCGACACTCCGCGGTCATGAAACTCCGTGAGCGCTGGTATTCGGGGCGGGTTGAGAGCGAGGTGACCGTGGTGCGGTGGGGCCACTTCGGCCGCCCGGTCATTGTCTTCCCAACTGCGGGCGGTGACGCCGAGGAGATCGAGCGAATGCACCTGGTCGATTCCGTCGGCCATCTCCTCGAGGCTGGCCGGGTCAAGCTGTACTCGTGCGACAGCGTCGCCGGGTACGCGATGGTGCGCGACGAGGGCAGCGCGCGGTACCGCGCGGCACTACTCGACGGGTTCCACCATTTCGTCCGCGAGGAGATGATCCCGGCGATCTGGGCCGATTGCGGAACGCCGAGCGTCGAGGTCATCACCACCGGCGCATCGATCGGTGCGTTCAACGCCGTGGCTCTGCTCTGCCGGTTTCCTGATGTCATCAGCCACGCCATCGGCATGAGCGGCACGTACGAGCTGTCGAACTTCATCGGCCCTGACGCGGGCGAAGCGCTCTTCTTTGCGACACCGCTGTACTTCCTGCCCGGGCTGAGTGGGCCGATCCTCCAGCAACTGCAACGCCGATACGCGATCCTGGCATCTGGCGAGGGTCGCTGGGAGGACATCAGCCATTCGTGGCGGTTGGCCAAGGTGATGGGGGAGAAGGGGATCCCCAACCGGGTCGATCCGTGGGGCGGTGACTACGACCACGATTGGCCCACGTGGCGGCACATGCTGCCGCATTACCTCGAGCAGCTGACGTGAGCGACGCGGGCCGGCACGCGCTCCGCGACACCGGCTTGGCTGTCATCGGCGCCGGGGCGATGGGGGAGGCGATGCTCGCCGGCCTGGTCGACCGCAAGCTCATCGATCCCGCGCGCGTCACGGCCAGTCATCCGCGAGCTGAACGTCGCGATGCGCTCGCCGCAGCACACGGCGTGGGGGTGGCAGCGGACAACCTCACCGCCGCGCGCGATGCCGACGTGGTGCTGCTCGCCGTCAAGCCGCAGATGTTGCCCGGCGTGATGAAGGAGCTGAGTGGACGGCTGCGCGCCGATCAGCTGGTGATCAGCGTGATCGCCGGGGCGAGCACGCGCGCGCTGGGCGACGGTCTACAGCACCCGGCCGTGGTGCGCAGCATGCCCAACACACCGGCGCAGATCGGCCAGGGCGTCACCGTCTGGTATGCGACCCCCAGCGTCGCGGAGGCGGACCGTGACCGTGTCCGGGCCATGCTCGGAGCGCTCGGTCGCGAATTCGAGGTGCAGGATGAGCGCCTGGTCGCGATGGCAACGGCGGTGAGTGGAACCGGCCCAACCTTCATCTTCCTGTTCATCGAAGCCATGACCGACGCCGCCGTGCACCTCGGCTTCCCACGACACGTGGCGCGCGAGCTCGTGCTCGACACCATGTCCGGTTCGGCAGCGTTCGCGCTGCAGAGCGGCAAGCACGTGGCCGAGTTGCGCGACATGGTCACCTCGCCCGGCGGGACGTCGGCGGAGGCGCTCTACCAGTTGGAGAAGGGCGGCCTTCGCACCGTGGTGAGCGATGCGGTCTGGGCGGCATTCGAACGCACCCTGCAGCTCGAGGCGCGTTTGGAAGGCGCGGACCCGCCACCAAAGGGCCGCACCGCGCGCTGAGAGCGACAACCCATCCCCGCTGTCCCACCAGCCATCCAAGGAGCGATGGCGGTGGGGTGCGACCGCTCGACCTGCTTCTCGCTTGCTTCCCGGCACATCCGGTTGACCGGCGGCGGGAAACCGGGCCCCCGGCCATGCCTCGCGAACGCGTACATTTGCCGACTGCGTCCGTGTCAGACGAGTAGTGGCTGCGCATCGGTAGCCGAAGGGAGAGCGCGATGCCGAAGTATCTTGTCGAGGCGTCCTATACCGTTGACGGGGTCAAGGGTCTCCTCAAGGAGGGTGGCTCGGCCCGGCGGGCGGCGGTCGAGGCTGCCGCCAAGGCGCTCGGAGGCAGCGTTGAGTGCTTCTACTATGTGTTCGGCGACGACGACGTGATCGTGGTCATGGAACTGCCCGACAACACGTCTGCTGCAGCGTTCAGCCTGGCGGTCAGCGCGTCCGGCGCAGTCACCAGCGGCGTTCGCGTGCTCATAACGCCTGAGGAGGTCGACAACGCCGCCAAGCGGACCGTCGAGTATCGCGCTCCCGGAGGCTGACACGGTACTGCTCTGAACTCGTAGAGCCGGAGCCGGTCTTCCGACGTCCGCGTGGGACAAGTACCCTTGCGGCCATGACCTGCGCATCCTGCGGAGCGCTCAACCGCGAAGGACGGCGCTTCTGCGGAAAGTGTGGCGCCCCGCTGGCTGCGCTCTGCGGCTCCTGCGGCGCGGCCAATGACGCCGACGAGAACTTCTGCGGTCAGTGCGGTGCAGCGTTGGGGGAGACCGCGACCGTGCGGTCCGGGATCGCAACGGTGCCCATGTCCGCGGCGCCCTCCGCGGACCCTGCACGCACTGCCGAGCGCCGCCATGTCACCGTCCTGTTTGCCGACCTCGTGGGCTTCACGTCCCTGTCCGACCTGCGCGACGCCGAAGACGTCCGCGAGCTCCTGAGCCGCTACTTCGACACAGCTCGTACGGTGATCACCCGCTACGGTGGCACCGTCGAAAAGTTCATCGGCGACGCGGTGATGGCGGTGTGGGGTGCCGAGACCATCCAGGAGGACGACGCTGAGCGGGCTGTGCGCGCCGCGCTCGAGCTCGTCGACGCTGTTGCCGTCTTCGGCGAGGAGGTGGGCGCGACAGGATTGCGCGCTCGCGCCGGTGTTCTCACCGGGGAGGCCGCGGTCAGCATCGGAGCAGTGGGCGAGGGGATGCTGGCCGGAGACCTCGTCAATACTGCGTCGCGCGTCCAGTCGACGGCGGAGCCGGGGATGGTTTACGTCGGGGACGCGACCCGACAGGCGACGGAGGCTGCAATCGTCTACGAGGACAGAGGCACCCATTTGCTCAAGGGGAAAGCAGAGCCGGTGCGACTGTGGCGGGCCCAGCGCGTTGCCGCCGGCAGGGGCGGCGCCCTGCGGGCCACCGGGCTCGAGCCACCCTTCGTGGGGCGCGATCGCGAGCTGCGACTGCTCAAGGAGTACCTGCATGGGACCGGTGAGGAGGGCAGGGCGCGGCTGCTCTCGATCGTCGGCATCGGAGGGGTCGGCAAATCCCGCCTTGGCTGGGAGTTCTTCAAATACATCGACGGGCTCAGCGAGGATGTCTATTGGCATCGCGGGCGCTGCCTCGCTTATGGCGAGGGCGTGGCCTACTGGGCGCTCAACGAAATGGTCCGCATGCGCGCCGGCATCCTCGAGAACGAGCCCGCAGAGTCCGCCCGAGAGAAGCTCCGCAGCGCTGTCGAGGAGTTCGTCGCAGACCCCGAGGAGCGCCGCTGGGTGGAGCCCCGCCTCGCTCACCTCGTTGGGCTCGAGGAGCGCGTCGCCACCGACCCGCGCGACCTCTACGCGGCCTGGCGGTTCTTCTTCGAGCGTCTGGCGAGCAGATACCTCACCGTTCTGATGTTCGAGGACCTCCAGTGGGCCGACAGCGGTCTGCTCGACTTCATCGAGTACCTGCTGGAGTGGTCGCGAACGTCGCCGCTGCTCGTGGTCACCCTCTCCCGGCCGGAGCTCACCGAGAAGCGTCCGGGCTGGGCGGCGGCAGGGAAGCGCGGCGTCACCGGTCTGTACCTCGAACCACTGTCAGGTGAGGTCATGGACCGACTGCTCGAAGGGATGGTGCCGGGCCTGCCCGAGGACCTCAAGATCCGTATCCGCGAACGCGCCGCCGGTGTGCCGCTGTACGCGGTGGAGACGGTCCGGATGCTGCTCGATCGCGGGCTCCTCGTCGAGGAGGGCGGGGCCTACCGCGCCGAGGGTTCGCTGGAATCACTCGAGGTACCGGAGAGCCTGCACGCGCTGATCGCCGCGCGGCTGGACAGCCTTCAGCCCGAGGAGAGGCAGGTTCTCCAGGATGCATCCGTGCTCGGCAAGGCGTTCACGCCGGGAGCGCTGCGTGCCATCAGCGCAGTGCCGGACGACGCTGTCGACGGCGCCCTCAGCGGCCTCGTCAGCAAGGACCTGCTCACTATTCAGTCCGATCCTCGTTCACCCGACCGCGGACAGTATGTGTTCCTGCAGGACCTGGTCCGCAGCGTCGCCTACGGCACTCTCGCTCGACGCGACCGCAAGCTGCGTCACCTGGCTGCCGCGACCTATCTTGAAAGCGCCTGGAGCGAAGAGGAGGAGGTCGCTGAGGTCGTCGCCTCGCATCTCGTCGAGGCGTATGACGCCGACCGCGACGCCCAGGATGCCGAGCAGATCCGCGGCCGGGCCCGCGACGCGCTGGTGAAGGCGGGGGATCATGCCGCGTCGCTCGCCGCCGCCTCGTCGGCTCAGCACTACTACGAGCGAGCGCTGCTGCTGGCTGCCGACGCCGACCGGGCGGCCCTGCACGCCCACGCCGGACGGATGGCGTGGCTGCAGCTCAACGTCGGTGCCGCCCGCACGCATTTCGACGAGGCCGAAGCCCTGCACCTGGCCGCAGGGCGCCTGGGCGCGGCGGCCCGCGTCTCCGTGAGCCTTGCGGCCATCGACGTGTACGAGCTCAAGTCGGAAAGTGCGCTCGCTCGCGTGGAGCGCGTGTTCACGACCCTCTCAGGCCGGGAGGCGACCGACCCAGACAGCGAAGAGGATCTGGCCATCGTCGCGGCGGAATTGGCTCGCCGCCTGTACCTGCGAGAACATTCGACGGATGTCGCCCTCGAGCGGGTGGAGCTGGCGCTGGACATCGCCGAGCGCCAGGGTCTCTGGGAGACGTTCTGCGAGGCCATCAACACCAAGGGGATGATCCTTGGCGGCCTGGGACGGCATGCTGAGGCCAACGCGTTGGTCGAGTGCGCACTCAGCCAAGCGCTCGCCCGCAACCTTCACACCGCGGCGCTGCGGGCGTACAACAACCTGGCAGCGGCCTGCCAGGAGACCGACCTGGTCCGGGCGCAATCGCTGGCGGCGAAGGGCGCTGCTCTAGCGCGCCTGGTGGGCGACCGTCGCGCCGAGATCATGGGCACGCTCGGCCAGCTTCCGATCTTGGTCGACTTGGGCCGATGGGATGATGCCGTGCGTCTCGCGGCCGACTACGAGGCGACCGTTGAAGACCTTGTTGAGTCAGAGGCTCTCAGCGAGCTGATCTACGGTGTCTGGGTTCACATCTGGCGGGGCGACGTCGAGGCGGCGGCGAGGTTGCGAGACCGGCTGTCCTTCTTTTTCGATCAGAGCGGCGCCGAATACGTCGATGTCGCCCGTGCGGTCGAAGCCGCCATGCTCCGCACCGAGGGTCGCAACGCCGACGCACTCGACGTGGTGATTCGGACTCTCGACCGCGCCGGCCGTGGTACAGAGGACGTGTACATCATTCGCTGGCTGCTCCATGAGGGGGCCTACGCGGCGTTCGCGCTCGGTGATCTCGGTGCCGTTGCAGGCTTCCTGGACGTGATCACCCAGCGCTTTCGCCGCGGGCTTGGTCCCGCTCTCGACGGCGAGGTGTCGCTGATCAGTGCGCGGCTCGCCGCTGCTGAGCGGCGGGATGCCGACGTCTCCGAACACGCCCGCGCCGCACTCGACCTCTTCGACAAGATGCAGATGCCCTTCTGGCAGGCAGTTACCCGGACCGAGCACGGTGAATGGCTCGTCACCCAAGGCCGCGCGGCCGAGGCTGAGGAGATGCTCGCGCAAGCGGCGGTGACGTTTACAGAGCTCGGGGCTGTGCCGTGGCTTGAGCGCGTCAAAAGCGGAATCGGCAGACAACCGGCGCAGCCGCGCGTCGCCACGGCGCTGCCCGCCTGAAGCTCTGACGGTCCGAGAGCACGTTCGATCCCAGAACCCGCTTTGATCCGATCTTCCCGCGCGTTCGCGGGCCAAGTACCCTTGCGCCCATGATTTGCGCCGCCTGCGGGTCGCCCAATCGCGAGGGAAGGCGCTTCTGCGGCAAGTGCGCCGCTCCGCTGGCCAAGACGTGCCCCGCGTGTGGTTCCGCCAACGATGCTGACGAGAACTTCTGCGGTCAGTGCGCGGCGGCACTGGACGAGACCCCCACCACCGGGCCACTCGGAGGCACCACGACGCCGCTGCAGACCGACTCGGCCCGCACTGCGGAACGACGCCACGTCACCGTGCTGTTTGCAGACCTGGTCGGCTTTACGTCTCTGTCCGGCCAGCGTGACGCCGAGGACGTCCGCGAGCTGCTCAGCCGGTACTTCGACACCGCCAGGACGGTGATCACCCGCTATGGCGGCACGATCGAGAAGTTCATCGGCGATGCGGTCATGGCCGTGTGGGGCGCCCAGGCGATCCAGGAGGACGACGCCGAACGTGCTGTGCGTGCCGCACTCGAGCTG
>CATPBU010000167.1 GCA_955652455.1 Candidatus Dormiibacterota bacterium | reverse complement strand
TCGTCGCCGCGGTCCATCTGCGCGCGCGCGTCGAGGACGCCGATTCGCAGCAGGTGACGCCAACGGTACGCGCGCCGGATCGGCAGCTACTCCGTCAGGACCGGCAGTGCCCAGCAAGCCCAGCGCACCCCGCGCTGCCGCCAGCGCTGATGCGAATTGGCTGCGCTCCATGCGGGCGGCGGCGTCATCGGCCAGCGCTTCCGCCGCTTCGAGGTCGAGCCAGTCGTAACGGAGTGAGTAGCCGCGGTCTGCCAGAACGATCCGCTGCGGACCGATGACCCGGCGCAGTCGGCTGACCAGGACCGCGACCTGCGCATGGGGATCCTTGGGCTGCTCCTCGCCCCAGAGCACCTCGGCGAGAGCATCGGTCGCCACCGGCCCCCCACGCGCCAAGGCGAGCTCCCGGAGCAACTCGCGCGCGCGTCGGCTGCCCAACTCGTATCGCGAGACACCTTCGACCTCAAGCCCACCGAGAACGGTGAGCCTGAGGGTCTCAGGTGGTTCGGCTGGTCGACGGCTGCTCGCCACACCGGCGTCGCGCATACGCCGCGAAGCATACGGGCGTCAATCTGGGACACAGGGCCGGCATCCCGACCGCGACCAGGGTGGCGCACCAAGGCGCAGCCTCAG
Source organism: Candidatus Dormiibacterota bacterium (assembly GCA_955652455.1). Next base: position 9,446 of record CATPBU010000167.1, on the reverse strand, counting down.
AGTGGCCGATCGGTGCCCAAGTCGGACCGACCGGTCGGTCCCGCGCTGTCGCCGGCGTCGGCCCGGCGACCGTGGTGGCCCCGTCCCTGCAGGTCGACGAACGGCTGCACGAGCTCCGCCGCTAGTGGCAGCACCACGACGGTTGTCTTCTCGCTGTGCATCTCGGTCAGGGCCTGGATCAGCCGCAACTGCACGGCGTAGGGCTGGCCCGCAAGGATCTCGGCTGCCCCGGCGAGCCGGCGTGCCGTGGCGATCTCGGCGTCTGCCTCCATCCGCTGGGTCTGATGCCTGCCCAGGATCTCCGCCTGCTGTTCCATGGCGCGCTGCATGGCAGCCGGAAGCTCGACGTCGCGCACGTCGATCTCGGTGATACGGATACCCCAGGGCTCGGTCCTGGCGTCGACGAATCTGCCCAGTCCGTCGCGCACCGTCTCGGGCTCGACGAGCAGGCCACGCAGCCCGGTGTGGCCCACGACTTCTCGCAGCGCGGCCTGGACCAGCCGGGTGGTCGAGCGCCGGTAGTCGATCACCCGGGTCACGGCAAGGACGGGGTTGAGCACCTGGAGGTGGACCGACGCGCTGACACGGACGGGCACGCCGTCGTGGGTGATCACCTCTTGGGTGGGCACCTCGAGCAGGGAGCTGCGCAGGTCGACCCTGATCAGCCTGTCAACGCCGAATGGCACGATGAACCGCAGACCGGGCTCGAGCAGCGGCCCGCGCCGTCCCAGCCGAAGCACGACGCCGCGTTGGTATTCGGCGATGACACGAAAGCCACTCGCCAGAACGACCAGCGCGCATGCGGCCACGACGACCGCCGCAATGATGACCGGATCCACGGCCCCTCCCCCCTAACGCTCGGGCCATTGTAGCGTCGCGTCCGGCCCATTTGCATAGTCCGACGCGTTTGAGGCGATGGTAACGCGTTACCCGCGTCGGTGCGTGTTCACTCGTGTGTGGAGGCCAGGCCGCCGTATGCTGTGCGGCCGACGATCAGCGCAGGGAGTAGGTCGCCGGGCGATCCGCGGAGCGGTTGACGCGGTCGCCGGCCCGCTCGAGCAATCTGCGGACCTCCTGGCCGGTTGGCTGGCTGTCGATACGCTCGCGGATCGCAGAGATGGCGAGTGGCCTGGTGCTGCCCCGGAGCGCGTCGAAGACCTGTCGCTCGAGGATGCCGGCGGCACCATTCCCCGCAGCCCGGCGGATCCCGTTGCGTGCGCCTGTCCGGGCGACGCGTGCAAGCTGGGAGCCGGACACGGGGGCGTGGTCACCGGCGGCGGACGGTGCCTCATCCGTCGCCGGCGCCGCAGCGAGCACGGGTTGGGTGGCAGGCGGTGCCGGCATCGAGATCGCAGTTCGACCCGGGGCCTCGCCACGGAGCCGGGCCATCAGCACCGGCAGGTCGTCGAGCACCTGGCGGACGAAGGCGGGGTTGCCGGTGACCTCGATCTCGCGATCGCCGTCTCGCAGACGGACCCGATGGTCCGGCGGGGGGAGATCGCCTCCACGGGTCGGCGTGCGCACGAACGGTCGCGGCGCACCGAACCCGGCTCGGTCCATGGGCGGCGGCCTGTCGCCGCGCTCCGGGCCAGGCCCGGCGGGACGGTCGTTGCGGCCCCGATCAAAGGGCGCGCCGCGAAACGGGCGGCGGTCGTCGGGGCTCACCAGGTCAGCTCGCGGCGCCTTCGCTCTTGGTCGGCGCGGAACCCGAGGCCACTCCGTTGGAGTCGCCCCCGTCAGTGGCAGCGCCCTCGGCGGCCGGCTCGGATACCTCGTCCGCCAAGGAGCTGGTCTCGCCGTGGGTCGACGTCGACGGCAGGGTGATCGACTCAGGGGCGTCGTCGTCGAAGTCGGGCGGCGCGCCGAACAGCCGGTCGGTCAGCTTGGTGCGCAGCGGAGACTTCACCAGCGCGACAACACCACCACCTGCAACAACGATGAGAAGGATTCGGCGAAAGCGGCGGCGCCTCTTGGGGCGCACCGCCTGGGCGAGGGCCTCGGATGCATTGGCGAGACGCTCGCGCGCCGCGATGGCAGTGCTGCCGGCGCGCTCCTCACCACTCTCCGCCAGCCGCTCGCCGACGTCGGCGAGCACCACGGCAGCACGTTCGGCCGCGTGGCTCAGCGTTTCTGCGGACTTCTCCCCGGCCGTGCGGAGCACCGGCGTGGCTACCCGATGCGCATTCTGGGCGGCCGCGACGGCGCGCTCGGCGAAGACGGACGCCGCCTCACCCACGACCTCGGCCGCACGCGATCCGGCACTCGAAACCTCGCGTTCGATCACCGCCGACTTCGACTTGCGTCCCAACATCGTGCGTCCTCCGCTTGCCCCCATCGCTGATTGCTGAGCGACGATCATACGTTGGGCGACGACTTGAAGCGAAATGCACGCCGCGCCGACGGATGGAAGTGGGTCAGGCGGCTCTCGCGCCGGCCACCGCGCGAAGGGACAGCCCGGTGTCGAGCGGGGCGTCGAGGAACCAGCGGATCCGCGACGCCACCACCGGGCCGACGACCGCGAGCAGCTGCTCTTCGCCCGCACCGTATACGGCCGCCAGGGAGGGGAAGGCGCGAGCCAGGCGCTGAGCCGACCGCGCGTCGATCCCGGCGACTGTCATCAGGTGGTGCCAGCGACGGGTGGTGAGCTCGTCAGGGACCGTGGTGTCACCGAGCGGCAGGAGCAGTTCCATCGGGGTGGTGCTCATGGGTCGATTGTAGCGAACAGATGTTCGTAATGCAACTCAGGACGACAGCTTCGTCATGGGCCGGCCGCGGGGCGCGTGATACGCTCGCCACGTGCCCGTCTACGAATACCGCTGCAACGACTGCCGGACCACCTTCGAGGTGCTGCGTCCCATGGGCGACCGCGAACTCGCCGCGCTGTGCCCGAGTTGCGAGAGCCGGGCAAGCATGCCGTTGATCAGCCAGGTTGCCGTGACCCGCTCTGTGGCCGGTACCTCGGCGACGGCGGCCGCTTCCGCAACCGGGTCGGGAGGATGTTGCGGGGGGAGCTGCGGCTGCGGCTGACGCCTCAGCGAGACACGCCGGGCTCGCCCAGCTGCCGGCCCAGCTTTCGATAGCGGCGAGCGAAATACACCAGCGGCTCGCCGTCCGTCGATGCGGCCGCGACGACGCGCCCGACGATGATCGCGTGGTCCCCGTGTTCGGTGATCGATTCCACCTCGCAGTCGAACCACGCCAGCGCACCGACAAGCAACGGCGCACCGGTGACCGCCGTCGTCGTCTCAGCTTCGTCGACGTTCCCCTGCAGGCGGCGTCCACCGGCTGAGGTGCGACGGCCAATTTCTTCCTGTGTTTCGGACAGGACACTGAGACCAACCCGGCCGCTGTCGCGCACCAGTCCGATGAGCTGGCCAGCGCGGTCAAGCGCGAGCAGCACCATGGGCGGATCGATGGACAGCGACGCGAACGCCGTTGCGGTGATGGCGTGGTGAAGTCCGTCGTGGGCGGCGGCCGCGACCGTGACCCCGCTGGCGAATCGCGATGCGGCGTCACGGAAAACCGTGGTATCCACGGCGGCCCGCCTGGTCACGTTCATGCCTCGATGAGGTCGAATGTCAGATCGAGCTGCAGCAACCCGTCGATGAAGACGATGCGGTGCTCGGGATGCGGGCCGTGGCTGCGGATGGCGTCACGGTGCTCGCGTGCTCCGTAGCCCTTGTTGCTGGCCCAGTTGTACTGGGGAGCGTCGTCGTGCATCGAGGTCATGATGGCGTCGCGGTGCACCTTGGCGATGATCGACGCCGCCGAGATGGCGGGCACCAGGTTGTCGCCCTTGACAAGACAGTGGACGGTACGCGTCGCTTCGATGCGCAGCCGGCCGTCACAGCAGTAGCCATCGGCGTCGACGAGGTCGACGAGCCTCCGGAAGATCTCCACGTTGGCCCAGCCGAGACCCCGCCGGTTGATGTCGGCGGCCGAGATCTCCGCGATCACCCAAGCCAGCGCTCGGCGGCGGATGACAGCGCCAACCTGCTCGCGCTGGCGGGCGGTCAGGAGCTTGCTGTCGCGCAGAAGCGGATGGCGGAAGCGCGCCGGCAACACCACCGCGGCGGCCACCAGCGGGCCTGCGTAGGAGCCTCGTCCCACCTCGTCCATGCCGCAGAGGCGGAAGCTCCGCAGATCCTCGACCCCGAAGGTGTCGCGCAGGTAGGTGGTGAGACGGAAGCGGGGCATCGCGCGGGCCCAGTCTAGCCCTCTGCTAGGGTGACCGCCGATGGCTGAGGTCACCTGGACTGACGTGGCGCCGCGCGACGGTCTGCAGAACATCGCGGCCACGGTGCCGACTGAGGTCAAGGTGCGGCTCATCGAGGGCCTGCTCGCTGCGGGTGTGACCCGTGTTGAGGCGACATCGTTCGTGTCACCGCAATGGGTGCCACAGCTTGCCGACGCGGCAGCAGTGCTGCGCGCGCTCGGGCCTGACACGCTGGCAAGGCTGCGCGTGCTCATTCCCAACCGTCGTGGCCTCGAGCTGGCCCTCGAGCACGACGTGCGCAACGTGCTGTACACGATCGGCGCCACCGACTCGTTCAACCGCCGCAACGTCAACCGCAGCATCGCGGAGTCGCTCGACGATTTCGCCGCCGTGGTCGGCGACGCAAGAGCGGCCGGGTGCATCGTCGATGTCGCCGTGTCCGTGGCCTTCGGCTGCCCCTTCGAGGGATCCGTCGATCCGCAGCGCGTCGTCGACCTGTGTGCTGAGCTGGCCCGTCGCGGTGCCGCCGAGGTCGGCATTGCCGATACCATCGGCGTGGCCCACCCCGCTGCGGTTCGTGAGCTGTGCGTGCGGTCGGGCGAGGTGATTCCGCAGCAGCGCCTGTCGCTCCACGTGCACGACACGCGCGGACTCGGCGTCGCCAACGTGCTGGTGGCATACGAGGCCGGCGTCACCCGATTCGACGGCAGCGCTGGTGGTCTCGGCGGCTGCCCGTTCGCACCACGCTCGACCGGCAACGTATGCAGTGAGGATGCGCTGCAGGCGGTGGCCAGCGTCGGCGGCGTGCACGGTTGCGACCTGGTCGCCTATTGCACGGTGAGCAACACCCTGGCCGCCGACCTTGGAATGGAACTTCCCGGCAAGCTGCATCGCGCCGGTGTGTGGACCGGTGCCGCGGTGGAGGAGCCGGTGGCATGACCGACGTCGCATCCGCGGAAACCGCGCCGCTGCACGACTCCTCTGACCTCGAGAAGCGCCTGAAGCGCGCCCGCAGCGGCGGATCGGAGAAGGCGCAGGCCAAGCTCGCCGAGCAGAACAAGCTCATGCCACGCGAGCGCATCGCGCTCCTGTTCGACGCGGGATCGGCTTTCGTCGAGGACGGTGTGCTGGCCAACAACCTTGCCGCCGACCTCCCTGCTGACGGTGTCATCACGGGCATCGGAACGCTGCACGGCCGCGCCTGCGCCGTCATGGCCAACGACCCATCGGTGAAGGCGGGATCCTGGGGGGCGCGGACTGTCGAGAAGATCGTCCGCATCCTCGAGACGGCGGAGCGGCTGCAGATCCCCATGATGTACTTGGTGGATTCGGCCGGGGCGCGCATCACCGACCAGGTGGCGATGTTCCCGGGTCGGCGCCATGCCGGGCGCATCTTCCGCATGCAGGTCCGCCTCTCCGGCCAGGTGCCCCAGCTCTGCGTGCTCTTCGGCCCGTCGGCGGCCGGCGGCGCGTACATCCCGGCCTTCTGCGACGCGGTGATTATGGTGGAGGGCAATGCGTCGATGTACCTCGGCTCGCCGCGCATGGCCGAGGTGGTGGTGGGGGAGAAGGTGTCGCTGGAGGAGATGGGCGGAGCCCTGATGCACTGCAGCGTCAGTGGTTGTGGCGACCTGCTCGCCAAGACCGAGCGAGAGGCGATCGAGGCAGCGCGCCGCTACCTGTCATACATGCCGCAATCGTGGCGCGAGCAGGTCGCGGACGTGCCCGGAGTGCCGGTCGCCGAGGACGCGGCCTCCATCGAGGAGACGATTCCCCTCGAACCCGGGCGCGGCTACGACGTGCAGGCGGTGATCGACGCCCTGGTCGACGCGGGCTCGTTCTTCGAGATCAAGCGTCTCTTTGCGCGAGAAGTGGTAACCGGCTGGGCGCGCATCGACGGCCGCGCGGTCGGCATCATCGCGTCGCAGCCGCGCTTCAAGGGCGGCGTGCTCTTCGTCGACTCGGCCGACAAGGCGACGCGCTTCATCACCTGCTGCGACGCCTTCAACATCCCGTTGCTCTTCCTCGCGGATGTGCCCGGCTTCATGATCGGGACGGCCGTGGAGCGGCAGGGGATCATCAGACACGGCGCCAAGCTGATCGCCGCGCTGTCGCAGGCACAGGTTCCCAAGATCTGCGTGGTGATGCGCAAGGCGTACGGTGCGGGGCTGTACGCGATGGCCGGCCCGGCTTTCGACCCGGACTGCACGCTGGCACTGCCCTCGGCCCAGATCGCGGTGATGGGGCCGGAGGCGGCTATCAACGCGGTGTACTACAACCGCATCCAGGAGCTTCCTGAGGGTGAGCGCGCCGGTTTCATCAAGAAGCTCCAGGACGAGTACCGAGGGGACATCGACATCTACCGCCTCGCCGACGAGTTGATCGTCGATGCGGTGATCGCGCCAGCGGACCTGCGCGCCGAGCTGGTGCTGCGCTTTGCGGCCTACGCGACACGCGTCAGGGATGATGCGCCGCGCCACCACGGGAGTTTTCCCACCTAGCCGAGCGGGTACCCTTGGCGCATGTGGCAGAACATCAAGACCGCTCTCCTCCTGGCCCTGCTCGATGCTCTCTTCCTGGTCGTCGGCGGCCTCATCGGCCACGCCACCGGGCTGATCATCGCGGCTGTGATCGCGTTGGCGGTCAACGGCATCTCCTACTGGAAGAGCGACGCCATCGCGGTGCGGGCCGCGCGGGCCGTCGAGGTCTCGCCGCAGCAGGCACCCGAGCTGCACCAGATGGTTGCCGAGCTCGCCGCCGCGGCGGGGATGCCCAAACCGCGCGTCTACATCAGCGACGACCCCTCGCCGAACGCGTTCGCCACCGGGAGAAACCCTTCGCATGCCGCAGTGTGCTGCACCACGGGAATCCTCAACCTCTGCAGCCCTCGCGAGATGCGCGGGGTGCTCTCCCATGAGCTCAGCCACGTGCGCAACCGCGACATCCTCACCGCATCGACCGCGGCCACGATCGCGCTGGGCATCTCCATCATCGCCCAGATCGCGCAGTTCTCCCTCTTCTTCTTCGGTAACAACGAGGAAGAGAGTGGCGGGCAGGTCCTGGTGACGCTCCTGGTCGCCTTCCTGGCGGCGCCTGCGGCCGCGATCATTCAGCTGGCGATCAGCCGCTCACGCGAGTACGAGGCGGACCACGACGGCGCGGCGCTATCCCACGATCCACTCGGTCTCGCCGACGCCCTGCGCAAGCTCGAGGCACGCACCGCCGCGGTGCCTATGCAGGTGGCTCCCGCGCTGGCGCCGCTGTACATCGTCAACCCCTTCGGTCGGGGCCGCACCTCCCTGGCGGCGCTCTTCTCCACCCATCCGCCGCTGGCGGAGAGGGTTGCCCGGCTGGAGCGGATGGCCCAGGCTCGCTGAGGGCGGCAGCGGCCGGCGCTTCGGGGGCGACGCCGCACCGTCGTGGTCGGCGAGGATGCGCGGCATCCAGAAGTTCTTCCTCGACCTCAGCAACAGCCTCGGTGTCTTCGCCTACCTGATCGTCTTCCTCGGCGTGGGCATCGAATCCCTCGGAATCCCCGTACCCGGCGAGACGTCACTCCTCGTCGGGGTCTTCCTTGCCACCCAGGGAAGGCTGAGCGTCCCCGTCGTCGCCCTGGTCGCCTGGGTCGCAGCTGTGCTCGGCGACAACATCGGGTACGTGATCGGACGCCGGTGGGGCACACGCCTGGTGCGGCTCCCGGCGGTCGGTCGCTTCTACAGTCCGGAGCGGCTCGAGCGCGCCGAGGCGCTGTTCGCGCGACGCGGCTGGGTGGCGGTGTTCACGGGGCGGTTCATCGCACTCCTCCGGATCTTCGCCGGCCCCCTCGCGGGAATGCACCGCATGCCGTGGCCCGAGTTCTTCGTCGCCAACGCCACCGGCGGCGCGGTGTGGGTCGCCGTCATCGTCATCGTCGGGGTGCTGATCGGGAACAACCTCGACAAGGCCGTCAGCCTGGTGGGGCAGGTCGGCTACATCACCCTCGGCCTGGCGGCTCTCCTGGTCGTCGCCTACGTGGCGTGGCGCTGGTGGCGCCGCCGCCGCAGCCGACGCAGGTCAGGCGCTCGGGGAGACAAGGGTGGCGCGCCAGATGATGCGCAGTGAGTCCACCCAGAAGGGCGTACAGGTGACCAGCGTCAGGTCGTGCCCGCTGGTCGGGACCAGCTGGGTGACCTTGCTGGGATCGAGCGTCCACTTGGAAGTGACCTTGTACGTGAAGGTGTGGCAGGTGCGGTCCTGCACGGAGACCGTGTCACCGACGGTGAGCTGGTCAATGTGCTCGTAGTCCGGCTCACGGTGGAAGGCGATGATGGAATTGCCTGCCTGGCCAGGGGCCGGCGTGCCGGTGTAGTGCACCATCGATCGGTCGTGGAGGGAGTCCCAGGTGCCGTCGGTGGCGACGCCACCGTAGTGTTCGGCGGCGGGGGCGCTGAAGGTGACCAGCGCGTAGTCCGAAGCTGAGCCCGACCCGCATGCAACCGTCCGGGGGGCGGCCGTGGCGCTGCTTGGCGCGCCGGTCAGGGCGTTCGAACCACCCTTCTGCCAGGTGCTCAACGCGGTCTGGTCGGCGTTGCCGCGCTGCCAGACGCCGAGTAATGGCAGCGCGATGAGACCGGCCCCGATGAGAATGGCCGTGAGTCCGAGTGACATCAATGCCATCCGCAGCGAGACACGGCCGCGCGCAGACGTATGAGCCATCTTTGGAAGAATACGACGAATGGTGCGATCGGAAGGGGCCGCGATCCGAACGTCGCTGAGCCGGTGCTGATCCGCCGACGGTTAGCGACGGCGGGGATTGCGGGGTCGCTTGCGTCCGTAGGCGACGCCTTCGGCAACCGCGTCGAACGCCGCCACCGGGGCGTTGCTGGCCAGCTGGATGCCGTCGCCCTGGACGAACACCTTCCGCGTGCCGACGTCGATCAGGTAGGAGACAGTCTTGCTGCCATTGGCGTCGGGCATCACCGAAACGTCGGAGACGGTCCCCGTGCGGCGGCTACCGCCGTACGGGAACGTCACCCGACTACCGATCGCGATGGCGCCGTCGGGCGCGGCCTCCGTCAACGGCCCGAAGGCCGGAAACAATCGCTGCAGTAGACGGGCTTGTCGCCGCGTGGCTGGAAGGGGACGCGAGCCTCGCCATTGCAACTGGCGCACGTCGTTACGAACATTTCGCGGCGGGGCGCGGCAGCATAGCCGCTGCTGGCATAACTCGTCGGTCCGCCCGAGTTGGTGC
>CATPBU010000166.1 GCA_955652455.1 Candidatus Dormiibacterota bacterium | reverse complement strand
GGCGGCAGCAGCGCGGCGATGCGCTCGGCGATCTGGTCCGCAATGCCGGCGTCGCCACCGGCCGCGGTGAGGTCGACGGCGAAGGGCTGACCGTACCTGAGCACGATCTCGCGGCGTCGCAGGATGCCGCGACGCTTCCCGTGGCCGTCGGTGCCCGAGATGGCGACGGGCAGGATCATTGCGCCACTCTTGCGAGCAAGAAATCCGATTCCGGCTTCGGCGCGATGCATGGTCCCGTCCCGTGACCGCGTTCCCTCGACGAAGATCAGCAGGCGACGCCCCCGACGCAACACGCCGAGTGCGCGGCTCACCGCCCGCCGATCCGCGCCACCGCGATCGACCGGGATGCAGTTGCAGCCGGCGAGAAACCACGCGATCGGTCTGTTGATGTACATCTCACGCTTGGCCATCGCGAACAGCGTGTGCGGGAAGTAGGCACCCAGAAGCATCGGGTCGCGGTTGCTGGTGTGGTTGGACGCCACCAGCAGCGGACCGCCGTCAGGGATGTGGTGCTCACCCTCGATTCGCAACCGTCGCCACGAGAGTAGTCGCAGATACTCACGCCCCAGCGACGCCGCGATCCAATATCGCGCTGGGCGACGATCGTCGTCGCGGACCGGGAACTTCTCGGGAAAGCCCTTCACAGCGCTCGTCATTGCACGATGGTGGCGCAGAGGCCCTGCGGCTCGCCACCTACAATCGCGCGAGGCCCCTTTAGCTCAACGGCAGAGCAGCCGGCTTTTAACCGGTTGATGGAGGTTCGATTCCTCCAGGGGGCACGTACCAGGGCCGGCCTCAGCACCCGTACAGAAGAAACCACCCCGCAGTCCTGAGCTCTTCGATCGCGCCCTGGAGGGTGGTGAGAAACTCCGCCCCGTCGACACCGTCGACGATCCGATGATCGCAGGTGAGGACGGCCTGAACCGTGACCGACTCGTCTCGCACCGCAGTCCTTCCCACCGCCAGTCCTGTTGAACTCGATCACAACGACGCCATCCTGGTTGTACGCTCGCGTGCGCACGGTGACGACGCCCTGGGTGGGCCGCGAGCGGGACTCGGGAGTCGCCAGCACCTGACTCTCCGAGTACAGGGTGTCACTCCCTCCCAGGGCGTCCAGCCTGTCCTGCATGTTGGTGGCCAACATCCCGGCAACGCGGTTCCGATACCTTCTGGCATGCCCATGAGCCACCCCACGACGGCGTTCCAGCCGGAGCGGTATTCGATCCACGTTGAGGATTCGGTCCTGAAGGACCTGCGAGATCGGTTGCTCAGGACGCGCTGGCCCGAATCAGCCCCGGGCGCTCCATGGGAACAGGGGACCGACCTCGCGTACCTGAGAACCCTGATCGACTACTGGGCCGGGGAATTCGATTGGCGTGCGCAGGAACGGTGGTTGAACGGCTTCGACAACTACCGGGTGGGAATCGAGGGCATTCCGATCCATTTCGTGCACCACCGGGCACTGACTGGTCACGGGATTCCGCTGATCCTCACGCACGGTTGGCCGAGCAATTTCGTCGAGCTCCTCCCGCTGCTTCCGCTGCTGACCGACCCGCAGGCGCACGGAATCGCCGGCCCTGCCTTTGACGTCGTGGTCCCGTCCCTGCCCGGTTACGGCTTGTCGAAGCGGCCCGACCGTGCCGTCAAGTACCAGGATGTCGCAGGGATCTGGCGCACTCTGATGCGCGGTCTCGGCTACTCGCGCTACGGCGCCGGCGGCGGCGACTTCGGGTCTGGTGTCAGCACCTTCATGGCGCTGGAGGACCCGGAGGCGCTCATCGGCCTCCACCTCACCAACCTCGAGCTCACTCCATACACAGGCCCGGGCTCGCGTCCGTTGTCACCCGCCGAGCAGAGCTACTCGGAGCAGGCGAGGCGGTGGGACGAGACAGAGTGCGGGTACACAGCGATCCAATCGACCAGGCCGCAAACCCTCGGCTATGCGCTCAACGATTCGCCCGTCGGACTGGCCGCTTGGATCCTCGAGAAGTGGCGTTCCTGGAGCGACAGCCAGGGAGACCTGGACAGTCATTTATCGCGCGACTTCCTGCTCACTGTCATCACGCTCTTCTGGGTCACCGAGACGATCACCTCGTCGATGCGTGACTACTTCGACAACCGGAGGTGGCAGGGAGAGCCTCGCCTGGGACCGGGTGATTTCGTTCGCGTTCCGACGGCGGTGGCCGTCTTCCCTCACATGTTTGTTCCCGAAGGCGATGTACCGCGGGAGTGGGCGGAGCGGCTGTATGCCGTGCATCGCTGGACGCGGATGGAGCGCGGCGGACACTTCGCACCCGCCGAAGAGCCGGCACTCGTCGCCAGAGATATCTGTGCCTTCTTTGCTGGGCTGTGAGTGACCAGTTCCGGTCAGGTGGCCGTCAGGGTGGCGGTACGCCGCCCGCTGCGGTGAGGACCACCGCCCAGGGCGAAGAGCGTCAGCAGAAACACAAGCCCTCCCAGGAAGATCAGCATGTTGTGGTACCCACATCGGATTGCCAGCGGAGATCGGATGGTCGCGACAGCCCCGCGTCGGCCAGGTAGTCGACCAGGCCGTCGACGACACGGTTCGCCGTGGCGGGATCGGCGAAGGTGGCGGTGCCCACCTGCACAGCATCCGCGCCGGCGATCAGGAAGTCGACGGCGTCGCCGGTATCGCTGATTCCGCCGATGCCGATGACCGGGATGCGCACCGCGCCGCGGACCGCGGCGCGGTGCGCATCC
>CATPBU010000165.1 GCA_955652455.1 Candidatus Dormiibacterota bacterium | reverse complement strand
GTTCAACCACGAGATGATGCGGTGCTGGCCGGCCGCCCGTATTCTCCTCGGCGCGCTGGCTGGTCGCAAGCGACTGCAGTTCGATGAGCAGATTGCGCGCCTCATGGAAGGGCTCGGCGACGACGCTTTCCGCTATCACCATCCATACCTGGTGGCGGCGGGGATCAAAGCGAGGGACCTGCCGCCGACCATCCCGCTGACGATTTCGACTCGTCGAACCGCCGGTCAGACCCCCTTGACCACGTAACGGCCGTCTGCCTTGGTCAATGCGATTGCGGCTTCGAGGTCTTCGATGATGCGCGCGTAGAAGTCGCAACGGGCTTGGTAGTCGGTGTGCGGGTCGATCAGCACGGCGTCGCGCCGCGCTTCGATCCACGGAGGCGTCAGTTCTACGAGCAGACGACCCTCGTAGATCACCCGCACCACGCTGTCCTCCGCCTCGGGCACGTTCACGCTGATCGCGAGGTCGACGCCGGTGGCGGAGATCAGCTTCCAGGAGCGTCCCCAGGTGCGGTCGCGCAGCCCGCCGCCATTGACGACATTGCTGACGTTGAGGGGGTGGCCGGGGAAGTGCATCGCGAGCAGGTCGCGAATCGGGCCGTTGAGGTCGCGTCCGATCCAGTTGGCCAGCGATGGCGCGCGATTCTCCAGGTCAGGCAGGGGCAGCTTGGCGTGGTCGGGGCCGAGCGCATTGATGATCCCAGCATGGCGCCTGCAATACAGGGCGCCGAACGCGATCTGCTGGTGCTGCCTGCACCACGCGCTCTCGCACTGCCGCTGGCGACGATCGCGGTACCAACAACGAACCGCCTCGTGCGAGGCGCAGGACGGTGCTGAGCATGCGAGGCTGCCCCGTCTCAGCGCCAGCGTGAACGGGCCGTTCGATCCCGGACTCGGAGCCTCGTGAAGCACGACTGTCAACCTATGTGGAGCGGCGTGTCAATCACAATCCCCCAATCCAGGCACGTTCAGATGGAAGACAGGTCACAGCTCCGCAACGGTCTCTGCCAATCCGTTGGCTGCGCAATGGATTCCGCCCGCCAGGTCAGCGCTCGCGGATGTCCTGGCGGCTCAGCCGCGGACCGTACCTCGGTGCGCCGCGCCCGCCACTCATCAGCAGGTGGATCACCCGGCCACGCTGGCCGGCGTAGGGCTCAAGCAACTCGAGCATCCGGCGGTCGTCACCGCGCGGCTCGCCGGCCAGGTTGAAGGCAACCGTGTTGGGTATGTGGTAGTCGCCCAGCGGCACCGCGTCGGAATCGCCGTGGCTGACCGCGGTCACCTTCGCGGAGGTCCACGGCCCCACCCCGGGCAGCGACTCGAGGCTTAGCCGGGCATCGGCCGGTGAAAGCCTGGCGAGGGCGTCGATGCGGCGCGCCCGCCGCGCCGCATCGACGATGACCGCGGCCCGGCGGCGCTCGACGTTGCACTCGTGGAAGATCCAGTACGGCGTCGCTGCCACCCGCGCGGGGTCGGGCGGCAGCAGCAGCCCAACCTGCCCAGGCGCCGGCTCGCCAAGGCGGCGCACCAGGTCGCGATAGCCCCGGCGGGCGTCGAGCCCCACCACCTTCTGGGCAAGCACCACCCACAGCAGTGCGTCGAAGATCGAGGTTCCCGAGGTCAGACGCATCCCGGAGCAGCGCCGGCGCGCCTCGTCGACGGCGCTGTGCAGCGGCCGAAGTCGTGTCGGGTCGTCGTGGAGCCCGGCCAGGGCAGGCGCAAGCTCCAGCGCTGGACCAGCACCCGGTCCAACGGCGTCGGCCACCAGGTGATCGCCGTCGAGGCGGAGGTGCAGCGTCGCCGGGCCCTGCGCCGTGCGCAAGGCTCGCCATACCTCGCCATCGCGCACCCGGATGGTCGGGTCATCGATCCCCTGGCGAAGGGCCGTCATGGTCGCGACCAGGTCGAGGGGCGCGTCGCCAACCGGCAGACGGCGAGAGCGCGAGCGGAGATCCGGCGCGGCTGCCACGCCCCGACGATAGCGAGCGGCCGCTGACCGCTGCGGGTGCGGACGGTTTGCCGGCAGTGCGAGATCGGGTACAACGGCACCGTGGCCACCACCTTCCAGGACTACTACGCGATCCTCGGGGTCCCGCGGACAGCGGCCCAGAAGGAGATCAAGGCTGCCTTCCGCAAGCTGGCGCGCAAGCATCATCCCGACCTCAACCAGAACGAGCCAAGCGCCGAGCGCAAGTTCAAGGAGATCAACGAGGCCAACGAGGTTCTCAGCGATCCGGAGAAGCGTCGCAAGTACGACGAGCTCGGTCCGCGCTGGCGTGAGTACGAGGCATGGGAGAAGGCCGGCAAGCCGGGCGCCTCGCCGTTCGGCGGATCGACCTTCAGCGGTGGCGGCGCCAACGGTGGCCCCCAGGTGGAGTACCGCACCGTCTCCCCGGAGGAGCTCGAGGGCATGTTCGGCGACGCCGACCCCTTTTCCGACTTCTTCCACTCGATGTTCGGTCGCTCCGCCGGCACGGCCCCGCGGACGCGGGGCCGCACCCGCACTGCCCCGGCACGGCGCGGCCAGGACGTGGAGGGCAGCGCCGACATCACCCTCGAGGAGGCGTACGCGGGCACCACCCGGACCGTGGAGATCACCGACGAGACCGGGCAGAGCCGCCGCATCGAGGTGCAGATCCCGCCGGGCGTCGCCGACGGCGCGCGCGTCCGGGCCGCCGGCCAGGGTGGCAGGGGGAGCTCCGGCGGCGCGGCAGGTG
>CATPBU010000164.1 GCA_955652455.1 Candidatus Dormiibacterota bacterium | reverse complement strand
TCGACACGCCGGTCAGGGTCTTGGGCACCCCCGAGGAGCGCGCCGGCGTCAGCTGAAGAGGGCCCGGGCGGACCCATAATCGGGGCGATGGCCGAGACCGCCGTTCCCGATCTGGCGGCGGCGCCCGCCAAGGTCGGCAGAGATCGCCACCGTGGCCTCGAGCTGCTCCGCGCCACTGAGGCGGCAGCACTCTCAGTGGGCCGCTGGCTGGGGCGCGGAGACAAGGCGGGCACCCGTGACGCCGGCCAGAATGTGATGGAAGAGGCGCTGGTCGCCATGCCATTCGACGGACGGGTGGTGATCGGGCCGGAGGGCGGCAACAGCAACCTCGCCGCCGGTCGGCGCATTGGTGTTGGTCGTGATCACGTCGACCTCGCGATCATCCCCGTCGACGGTGTCAGCCTGGTCTCGCGCGGCCTGAGTCAGGCACTCAGCATTGCCGCGGCGGCCGAGCCGGGCGGCATCCTCTCGCCGCCGCCGGTTGCCTACATGCACAAGATCGCCGTCGGTCCAGCGGCCAAGGGCGCGGTCGACATCGCCGACACGCCGGAGAACAACCTGCGCCGCATCGCCTTTGCCATGGATGTGCAGGTGCAGGACCTCACCGTGATCATGCTCGACCGCCCTCGCCACCAGGCGCTCCTCGAGCACGTGCGCTCGCTCGGCGCCCGCGTCGCCCTCATATCCGACGGCGATGTCGGTGCGGCGATGATGGCCGCCTGGCCGGGCAGCGGGATCGACGTGATGATCGGCTCCGGCGGCACCCAGGAGGCGATCGTCGCGGCCTGCGCCATGCGGTGTCTGGGCGGCGAGCTGCACTGCCGGCCCTGGGTTCGGCACGAGGACGAGGCGGTGGCTGTGCGCGCCGCCGGCTTCGACCCCGATGAGGCGATCAGCATGGAGCGGCTGGTGCCCGGCCGCCACGTCAGCATCGCCGTAACCGGGATCTCCGGTGGCGGCATCCTGCGCGGCGTGCAGTACCACAACTGGTGGGCGGAGACGCACAGCCTGGTGATGCGCGCCCAGAGCGGCACGGTGCGCGAGATCCTGACGAAGCATCATGTGGCGCTGCCGCCAGAGGGCGCGCGGCGGGTGCGCTAGGGCTGGGCGTGCCACGGTGAAGCCCTCATCGTTGGGGGTCCTTCCTGGCCGCTCATTCTGGGGCCTAACCTTCGTTGCTGAAGCGCTAGAGCTTGCTCTGCCGGCACGGCCGTTGCACTTCCTGAGCAACTATGTAATTATGTAATGCATGAGACATCAGCATGAGGCGCAGGCCTCTTTTACCGACGACGAACTGTCCGGGTGGTTTGCTGGGCGGATTCCGGACGACCTCTTTTCCGGGGCTCCCACGATCACTGGGGATCGCGATGAGATCCTCATCGTGGGGACGATCCCCGAGCCTGAGCTGCCGGCGGATGCCAGCGAGGCGGCTCGCAATGCGGCTCGGTCGGCTCGGATCGGGCGGTTTCGCGATGAGACGCGGGAGCGCCGGATCGGAGTGGCTGCTGAGGCCGAGCGGCTGTTTGGGCGCAAGGTTTCCTGGGGAGCTCGCTGTGGTGAGCTCGAGGAGCACTTCACCACCCTCGGCGTGCCGGTGATGACGCGGTTGCGCCTTGGTGATCGCGCGGTTCTCGACACCCTCATCGACGCAGGGGTGGCTCGCAGCAGGAGCGAGGCGTTGGCTTGGTGTGTCCGGCTGGTCGGCAAGCACCAGGATGAGTGGATCAAGAGCCTGCGCGAGGCGCTGTCGGCGGTCGAGAAGGTGCGCGGCGAGGGGCCGTCCGCCGGCTGAGCTGAGATGGCCTTCGAAGGACGGGCGGACGGTGTCGCCGGCGAGGATCCCCTCGACGCGTACTCACGCGTCGTCAGCAGCGTTGCCGCTGCGCTCGCCCCCTCCGTGCTGAGCCTGCTGGTCGAACGGCGCAGCCGCGGTGGCCGGACGCCCGCCGGCAGCGGCTCCGCCTGGGTTCTTACCGCTGACGGCTACCTGGTGACCTCGGCACACGTTGTGCACGGCGCCGCCGGCGGCAGTGCGCACATCCCCGACGGACGCCAGCTGCCGTTTGACGTGGTCGGGGAGGACGTGCTGTCCGACCTTGCCGTGGTGCGGGCTGGGGGCGGTGACCTGGTCGCGGCGACGGTGGGAGACGCGGATCGGCTGCGGGTTGGGGAGCTGGTCGTCGCCATCGGCAATCCGCACGGCCTGGCCGGCTCCGTGACGGCAGGGGTGGTCAGCGCGCTCGGCCGATCGCTGCCGACGCGTGCCGGGGACCACATGAGCGTGGTCGAGAACGTCATCCAGACCGACGCGGCGCTCAACCCGGGAAATTCGGGTGGCGCCCTGGCTGACAGCCACGGCCGGGTGGTCGGGGTCAACACCGCCCTGGCGGGCTATGGCCTCGGGCTGGCGGTACCGGTCAACGCCACCACGCTGGCCATGATCGGCGCGCTGATCCGCCACGGGCGGGTGCGCCGAGCCTTCCTCGGAGTGGCCGGTCGTGCCCAGCCCCTCTCGCCCCGAACCGCCTCACGCCTGGGACGGCCGCGAGGCTTGCAGGTGGTCGAGGTGGTGCCGGGGAGCGCCGCCGAATCCGCCGGCATCCGTCGCGGTGACGTGATCGTGGAGGTCGACAGCCACCCGGTGCAGACCGCGACCGACCTGCAGCGGCTGATGACCTCCGACCTCGTCGACCGCTTCGCGGTGCTGGTCGTGGTCCGTGACGGCGAGCTCCGCACGGTCACGGCGATCCCGGCGGAGTTGCGCGCCGCCTGACAGCCCGGTCGACGCTCGACGGCGCCAACCGATAATCGAACGATGCGCCTTGTGGGCGGCCGCCCCGACGGCTCCATCGAGATCCTCGACGGCTACCGCACCGCCGCTCGGAGCGGCCGGGCGCTGGTCGCGGTCAGCCCCGAGGACCTGCTGCCCCTGCCCGAGGAGGCCACGCTGACCCATCTGCCGGGCCGTCGCCCGCTGGCCGTGGACAGCGAC
>CATPBU010000163.1 GCA_955652455.1 Candidatus Dormiibacterota bacterium | reverse complement strand
GCCTCCGCAAACCTCTCTGATGGCGCCGCGCAGTTGGAGCATGGTCAGGGCGGTGGCGAGGTCGGTCGACGCGACCCGAAGGGTCGCGGCCAGCTCGTCGGGGTGGACCGGGTCGGTACTCAGCCCGTCGAGAACCCGGCGCATCAGGGGATCCTCACCGTACGCCCGGTGGTCCGCGGCCTGGCCGGCGCGTGACATCGATTCCGCCGGCTCAGGTCGCGAGGCCAACGCCCGGGCGAGCTGGGGTGCCGTGTCGAACACATCGGCGAGCACGAGGTAGGGGCGTGCCCCGTCGCGGATCAGGGCGTTGGCGCCGGCCGAGGTGGGGTTGCGGATCGAGCCCGGAACCGCGAGCACCTCCCGACCCAGGTCGGCGGCCCATCGGGCCGTGCTCAACGCACCGCTCTTGACGCCGGCCTCGACCACGATGACAGCCTCGACGAGCGCCGCGATCAGCCGGTTGCGCTTGGGGAACCGCCACGTGTCCGGTGGCGCGCTGCCGCCGTCCTCAGAGATGAGGCAGCCGCCGGCGACGATGCGCTCGCGCAGCTCGAGGTGCTCAGGTGGGTAGCACAGCTCGATCCCGCAGCCCAGCACCGCGAGAGTTGTGCCGCGAGCGTCAAGCGCGCCGCGATGGGCGGCGCCGTCGATCCCTCGTGCCATCCCGCTGACCACGACGATTCCGGCACCGGCGAGCTCGGCGCCAATGTCTCTGGCGATCATCAAGCCGGCGGTCGAGGGGCGGCGCGACCCCACCACCGCAACGCATGGCGCGCCGGGCGACGGCAGGGTGCCGCGCACCCACAGCGAGCGTGGCGGGACGTCGAGCTGGTCGAGCGGCTCCGGCCAGCCGGCCGACCCGCGTACCACCTCGCGCGCCGGCTCCACCACGCCGCTCACAACCCCACCGACTCGCCGCGAAACCGGAGAGCCTCGGCCACGTCAGCCTCGTCGACGACACTCGACCCGCGGAGGTCGGCGATTGTTCGCGCCACCCGCAGCACGCGAAAGAAGCCACGCGCGCTCAGACGCATCCGCTCGCCTGCGATCGCCAGCAGCCGGGTTGCACCCGTCGTTGCGCGCGCGACCTCCTGGAGCGCGACGCCGTCAAGGGCCGCGTTGGGCGTGCGTCCGCGCGCTGTTGGCGCATTCCGGGTCGACTGCAGGGCCCTGGCCGCCTCAACCCTGCCGCGCACCGCGTCCGACGCTTCGGCGGTGTCGTTTCCGAACAGTTCGCGAAACCGTTGACGGGGCACGTCGATGACCAGGTCGATGCGGTCACGGATGGGGCCACTCAGGCGTGCCGCGTAGTCGCTCAGTGCGCGCCCGCTGCAGCTGCATCCGGTCTCGTCGCCAACGTGGCCGCACGGGCAGGGGTTGGCGGCGGCGACCAGGACGAAGTCGGCGGGGAACTGCACCGCGCCGCGGGTCCGCGCCACGCTTACTTCGCGTTCCTCGAGTGGCTGTCGCAGTGCCTCGAGATGGCTGCGCGGCAGCTCGCAGACCTCATCGAGAAACAGAACCCCGCGATGGGCCAGGCTGATCTCGCCCGGGCGGGCCAGCCCGCTACCGCCGCCAATGAGCCCGGCCCGCGAGATGGAGTGGTGCGGCGAGCGAAACGGCGGGCGCGTGGCTGTCGGCGGTCGCTCGCGCAAGGCGCCGCGCAGCGAGTAGATGGCCGCGACCTCGAGCGACTCCTCGTTGTCGAGGTCGGGTAGCAGCGAGCAGAAAGTCCGCGCCAGCATGGTCTTTCCGCTGCCCGGTGGCCCGACCATGAGCAGGTTGTGGCCGCCTGCGGCGGCAATCTCGAGGGCACGCTTGGCCTGCTCCTGACCGCGGACCTCGCACAGGTCAGAACCGGCCGGTGGTGCCGGTGGGGGGCTCGGCCGTGCCGGCGCCAGCGGAGCGCTCCCGTCAAGGTGAGCGACGCAGCTGCGCAGTGATGAGACACCGACCACCTCGAGGCCATCCACCAGCGCCGCCTCGGCTGCGTTCTCCTCGGCGACGGCGAGACGCCGCACCCCGGCCGCTCGGAGGCAGCGGGCCATGGGCAGGACACCGGTGACCGGGCGCACGGACCCATCGAGCGCCAGCTCGCCGATGAAGCTGTGGCCGGCCAACCTCAGGCCGCCGTTCTCCAGACAGAGCACCGCCATGGCGATCGGCAGGTCGAAGCCGGTGCCCTCCTTGGGCACCTCGGCCGGGGCCAGGTTGACCGTCAGCCGGCGCTGCGGGAACTCGAAGCCGGCGTTGCGGATCGACGCCCGCACCCGCTCGCGCGCCTCCTGGATGGCCCGGTCCGTGAGCCCGACGATGGTGAAGTTGGGCAGGCCGTTGGCCACGTCCGCCTCGACAATCACCGGGACGCCGGCCAGGCCGTGGACGCTGCAGGCGGTGGCGCGGGCGAGCACGCCTGTATCATACCTACACGGATCTGTGTATGTCGACTGCGACGAGGTCAACCACCTACCGTGAGGCGGCGATGACTGCACGGCGGCGCATCTCCCTCGCGGGCCTGGTCGGGCTGATGGGCGGCTCCGGCGTGCTTCACCTCGTCGCTCCGCGCTTTTACCGGCGCATCGTTCCGGCCCCGCTGAGGAGGTGCGAAGCCGAGATCGTGGCGGTCAGCGGCATCGCGGAGATCACGTGCGCCCTCCTCCTCCTCAACTCACGGACGCGCCCCGCGGCTGCGCTTGGCACCGCCGCCCTGCTTGTCGCAGTGTTCCCGGCCAATGTCCAGATGGCGCTCGATGGCGGCTACCCGGACGCGCCGTTCCCCGCCAGCAGGCGCGCCGGGGCCTGGCTGCGCCTCCCCGTCCAGGTGCCGCTGGTCCTCTGGGCGCTCAGCTTCCGACAGGACCGAGCGGTACACCGTCCCGAGCCCTGCCCGTGATCTCCACCGCCGTCAGGGGGTGGGGCGGAGGCATGAGCAGCGTGGCGTACTGGGTGAGGAGTGCGCGGGCCTGCCGTTCACCGGCCCCGGTGAGGCGGTAATAGCGGCGGCGCCGCCGTCCCTCCGCCGACTCGTCGATGTCCTCCCACCGTCCGAGGATCCAGCCGTCCAACTCGAGGCGGTTCAGGATCGGGTACAGAGTGCCGGCCTTCAGGCCGGACGCCGACATCAGCTCCGCACCGTAACGAGCGCCGGCGGGATCGTCAAAGAAGCTGCGGAGAACCTGCAGTGTAGCGATGCTCGATCTCATGATCGGAAACCTAGCGTGGGCATGATCGTCAATCTAGTCTGGAGTAGTCCACGCGTCAACTGTCCTGGACAGCGTCCCTGATGTGCTCGCAGCGGGTCACGGCGAGGTGGTCGTCGAGGAGCAGTCCAAGGACGTCGATGCGACACGGCTGCTTTTGCCGTTTGGTCGCCGATCGGTAGGTTTCGAGCAACATTCGGAGCTTGTGGCGCTTGCGCGCATCCACTGCCTCCTCGGGCAGACCGAAGGCCACGCCGCGGCGCGCCTTGACCTCCACGAGCACCAGCGTCTCGCCGTCCTCGGCAACGATGTCGATCTGGCCGATGCGGCTGCGCCAGTCGCGAGCGAGGATGCGGAAGCCCTGGTCCTTGAGGTGATTCAGCGCTGCGGTCTCGCCGGCATGGCCGACCCGCTCGCGCAGGGGTCGCGCCGGTGGGAGAGCCTCGGGAGCCCGTCGGCCCGGGTCAGCCGTTGTCGGCCTCCTCGTCAGCGGCACCAGCCTTGGCTGGGACCGCTGCCGCGGTGGTGTTCTTGGCAACGTCGACTGCCGCGGTGCCGTCCTCAGGGACGTCCGCCGCGACGGCGTCGGTGAGAGCCTCGTGGTCGACAGGGAGCTCCTCGACAACCTCGTCGTCGTGCACGACGTCACTGGCGAGCAGCTCATCGCTCTCCACGGCGCCGGCCGCGCTCCGGTTCACCATCGAGCCGCCGCCGATGGGCTCGCGACGCTCACGGATGCGGGCTCGTTTGCCGACCTTCTCGCGCAGGTAGTAGAGCTTGGCGCGGCGCACATCGCCGTGGCGGAGCACCTCGATCCGATCAAGACGCGGAGAGTGCACCAGGAAGGTGCGCTCGACACCGACGCCGTGAGAGACACGGCGCACGGTGAAACTGGTGTGCAGCCCGGTGGTGCCGTTGACCGCGATGACCACGCCCTCGAACACCTGGATGCGCTCGCGCGTCCCCTCGACGACCTTGACGTGCACGCGCACGGTATCGCCAGAACGCAGAACCGGAACCTCCGGCTTCTCCTGCTCGCGCTGGAGCAGGTCGATGACATTCACTTGTTTCCTCCGGAAACCGCGCGCAACCGTACCAGATCAGGTCGACGGCGCCGGGTAACCTCGTCACTCTGTTGATGGCGCCACGTAGCGATCGCGGCGTGATCGCCGCTGCGCAGCACCGCGGGCACCGCGCGTCCCTCGAAATCGGCGGGACGAGTGTAAAGCGGCGGCTCGAGTCTTCCTGAGGCGCTGCCGCTGAAAGACTCGTCGTCGAGCGACTCCGGAGAACCGACCACCCCGGGCACGAGGCGGGCCGTCGCCTCGATCACCGCCATGGCCGCGACCTCGCCGCCGCTGAGCACGTAGTCGCCGAGAGACAGCTCTTCGCCGATCTCCTCGCGAGCGCGTTCGTCGACGCCCTGGTAGCGGCCGCAGACGAGCAGCACCGCCCGCTCCGCGGCCAGCTCACGCGCCACATCCTGGGTGAAGACGCGCCCTTGGGGGGAGAGCAGGATGGTGCGCAAGCCGGGCACGTCCGCGCGCAGCGCGCGCAGCGCACGGGTGATCGGCTCCGGCTTGAGCACCATGCCGGCCCCACCGCCGAACTGCATGTCGTCGACCTGGCGATGCCGGTTCGTGGTGTGGTCGCGCAGGTCGTGCACGTGGAGCTCGATGTTGCCGGCATCGAGCGCTCGCCCGACGACGCCGATGCCGAGCGGCCCGGGGAACGCCGACGGAAAGATGGTGAGGACGTCGAACCGCATCAGGCGTCGTCCTCCGGCCATGGGGTGATCACGATAACACCGGCGTTCACGTCGACCGACCGCACCCACTCGCGCACCAGTGGATAACGACGCTCGGTGGAGCTGTCGGCAACGACCAGCACGTGGCTCGACGGCTGCTCCTCGACGTCGCTGACCGCGCCGAGCTCCTGTCCCTCGGACGTCACCGCGCGCAGGCCGATGAGCTGCCACTCAAACCACTCGTCCGCGCCGAGGGATCGCGCCTGTGCCGGCTCGACGCACAGGTAGTCGCCGCTCAACGTTGCCACCTCTTCGCGCGTCGGCAGCTCCTCGAACGAGAGCAGCACCTCGTCACCGTCGAGCGGACGCGAGGAGAGCACGGTGACCACCCGCTGACGCCTCTCGGCCATCAGCGACGTCCCCGGCGTGAACCTTGCGAGGTCGCCGCCAAGGGTTTGCACCCGCACCTCACCACGGACGCCGTGCACGCGGCGCACGTGGGCGACACGGAGCAGCGCGGGCGCTGTCCGATCGGGTGCGGGCGAGCCGTGATCAGGCATGACGCCCGGCATCGGCAAGTTCCACCTGGACGCGCTCGTGCTTGCGCAGGCCCGCGGCGCGCACCACCGCGCGTATGGCCTCGATGTTGCGGCCACCCTTGCCGATCACCTTGCCCATGTCCTCCTCGGCCACCGTCACCTCGACGATTGTGGTGCGCCCGCGGGGAACCGCACTCACGGTGACCGCCGCCTTGTTGGCGACGATGTGCTCGGTGATGAAGCGAGTCAGGTCCGCGTAATCGCTCACGACTCGGTCGCCGCCTCCGCGGCGGCATCACCATCAGGCGGCGTCACGGCGGGCTCTGCCTGCGGTTCAGGTTGAGTGTCACCTTCGGCGCTCGCGAGGTGGACATTCTCGGCATCGACGGCGTCGACCTCTTCCGGCGCACCCGATGGTCACGCACGTTTCTCGCGGTCCGGTGATCCGTCACCTGTTAGAATTACATCGCAATTCCAGGAGGACCCATGAGGCGGACGCGCGGCATTCGCGGCGCGGCGAGTTTCGGATGCATCGTCTGGCTCGTCCTTCTCGCGGT
>CATPBU010000162.1 GCA_955652455.1 Candidatus Dormiibacterota bacterium | reverse complement strand
GGCCGAGCGAGCACTGGGGGGACGGGTCGACGTCGACGTCGAGATCCGCGCCGATCTGCGCCCCGCCGGCCGCAGCGACCAGCTCAGCGACGCCCTCGACTATGTGCGTTGCTACGAGACAGTGCGCCATGTTGTCGAGACCCGCCAGCACAATCTGCTCGAGACCGTGGCCGAGGAGGTCGCCGGCGCGCTGCTGACCGACGCCCGGGTCAGCTCCGTCCGTGTGCGCGTCGCCAAACAGCCTCCAATCGCGGGCGTCTTCCACCGCTTCGCGGTCATCATCGAGCGCGAGAGGAGGGACACTGCGGGATGAGCGCGGTGATCATCGACGGCCGGGCCGTGGCCGCCTCGGTTCGCGATGGGGTCGCGGCTCGGATCCGCGAGCTGACTGCGGCGGGGACGACGCCCGGCCTCGGCGCGATCCTTTGCGGGGACGATCCCGGGTCAGCTGTCTACGTGCGCAACAAAGGACGGGTGGCGCAGGAGCTCGGCATCCACTTCGACCTACGGCGGCCGGATGCCGGCAGCAGCACCGGCGACATCCTCGAGCTGGTGCACGAGATGAACGAAGACGACCGCATCGACGGCATCTTGGTGCAGCTGCCGCTGCCCGCGCAAATCGACCCCGACATCATCCAGGCGGCCACCAGCCCGAACAAGGATGCCGACGGCCTGCATCCGTTCAACTTCGGTCGGCTCGCCCAGGGTGCACCTGCCAAGGTGGTCGCGTGCACACCGTCCGGATGCATGGAGCTGCTCCGCCGTTACGACGTGCCGCTGCGCGGAGCTCGCGCCGTGGTGGTGGGGCGCAGCGCGCTGGTCGGCCGGCCGCTGGGGATGCTGCTGCTCAACGCCGACTGCACGGTCACGTTCTGCCATTCGCACACCGCCAACCTAGCGTCGGTGTGCCGCCAGGCGGACATCCTCGTCGCTGCCACCGGGCGGCCGGGGATGATCACCGCTGACCACGTCAAACCCGGGGCGTGCGTCATCGACGTGGGGACGACCAAGGTCGGCGACAAGTTGCGTGGGGACGTCGACCGCGAGTCCGTTGAGCCCGTGGCGGGCTGGCTCACCCCGGTCCCCGGTGGCGTGGGGCCGATGACCATCGCGATGCTGATGCACAACACCGTCGCGCTGTGCGCGGCGCGGCGCGGAGCCATCGTTCCCGCCAGCTCACGCTGACGTCTGGTGGCGAGCCTGCAGCTGCGCTGGTCAGAGCACGAGGCGCGCAAGCCGTATGCCCGTCCGTTCATGGTCACCTTCGTCAACGACGCCGGCGATCAGCTCGGCAGCGTCGCGGTGAACGGCTCCGACCTCGTGTACTGGCGCCAGTTCGTCGCGGCCGTGGCCGCGCTGACCGGCGAGCTGTTCATCCGCGACGACGTCGACTCTGCCGCCGACCCGCAGCGGGCGTGGCTGCAGAAGCTCACCGAGATGATGCCTCCCGCGGACCACGTGTCCGTGACCCCGCGCTCCACCTTCGACCATGAACGTGGCCGGGTCTTCGGTTTTGCCATCGCCTGTGCTGCCGACCGCAGTGCCATCGTCGATGCACGCACGCTCTTCGAGTACCAGGAGTTCCAAGCGGCGATCGCCCACCAGTGCGGGATCCTGCTCCGCGTAGCCGCAGTGGAGGAGGTGGACGACGCCGCCCCGCGGCAGCGCGCGTGGCTGTCGTGGCTCAGCCAGGCGGTGGCGCGTCCCGGGGTCGAAGAGGCGTTGTCACGCGAGTGGCCGTGGCGCTGACCAGCGACTACGAGCGGGCCGTGGCCGCGCTCGCCGGCCTCGAGGGGAGGGGCATGAAGCTTGGCCTGGAGCGCATCGAGGCGCTCCTGGTCGAGCTTGGCAATCCGCATCGCGGGCTCAGCGGCGTCTTGGTGGCCGGCACCAACGGCAAGGGGTCCGTCTCAGAGCTGGTCGAGTCGATGGCCCGGGCGGCGGGACTGCGCACCGTCATGATGACCAAGCCGCACCTGATCTCCTGGTGTGAGCGGATTGTGGTCGGCGGCCGCCCGATCGAGGAGGACCGCTTTGCCGAATTGGTCTTCCGCGTCCTCGACGCCGCCGAGGGCATTCCCGACGACCTCGGCGGCGCGACGGTCTTCGAACTGGTCACCGCCGCCGGGATCGTCGCCGCGCACGACGAGAGACCGGACCTTCTGATCACTGAGGTCGGTCTCGGCGGCAGGCTCGACAGCACCAATGTGCTCGATCTCGGGGTGGCCGTGGTGACCGGCATCGCCCTTGATCACCGCGCCGAACTCGGCGGTGACATCGCAGGCATCGCCGCGGAGAAGGCCGCGACCATCAAGGCGGGCAACGACGTCGTCACCGGCGCTGTGGGTATCGCCCTCGACGTGGTCCGCGATACGGCCGACCGGATCGGGGCGGCCTCCTTCTCAGCCGTCGGCACCGACATCGCGTGGGCAGGCGAGGCGCTCGGCCGCGCCGGGGTCGCGGTCGAGATCGCCGCACCGTTCCTGCACATCCGCGCGCCGCTCATCGGCGGCTTCCAGGAACGCAACCTCGCCGAAGCGGCGCAGGTGTGCCGAATCCTGACCCGCCGGGGCAGCGCCATCCCCGAGGAGGCGATCGTCCGCGGAGCCGCCACGGTGCGCTGGCCAGGCCGCATGCAGTGGATCGAAGGAGCGCCTGCCCTGCTGGTCGATGGCTGTCACAACGCCGAGGCGGTCGCCGCCATGGTGGCGGCCGCCATCCCTCTCTGCGCGGGGCGGCGCATTGTCGCCGTGTTCGGGGCAATGGCCGACAAGGACATCGACGCAATGCTCGCCGCCTTGCGCCCGCTCACTGCAGACGTCGTCTTCACCGAGCCGTCAACGGCCCGCGCGGCGCCCGCGAACGCGCTGGCGGCGCAATGGGGCGAGGGCGCCGTGATCGCGGCTGGCGTGCCAGCCGCACTGGCGGCCGCGCGTGCCATCGCCGGCGACGAGGGCGTGGTGGTAGCCGGCGGCTCCCTGTACATAGCCGGGGAGCTGCTCGAGGCCCTCGGGGTGATGACCACCGGCAGCCGCGAGGGCGGCTGCCCCGGGCTTTAAGCGACCAGGACGGCGTCGAGCTTGGCCTTGAGCGACTGCTTGGGCTGGTAGCCCACGATGCGCTCCTC
>CATPBU010000161.1 GCA_955652455.1 Candidatus Dormiibacterota bacterium | reverse complement strand
CCGGCGTAGGAGATGCCCTCGTTGTAGAGGATGTCGAACTCGGCCACCCGGAACGGCGCGGCGATCTTGTTCTTGACAACCTTGACCTTGACCCGGTTGCCGACCACATCAAGCCCCTGCTTGATGGAGTCGATCTTGCGGATGTCCATGCGCACCGAGGCGTAGAACTTCAACGCACGACCGCCGGTGGTGGTCTCGGGATTGCCGAACATCACCCCGATCTTCTCGCGGAGCTGGTTGATGAAGATGACACAGGTGTTGGAACGAGAGATCGCGGCGGTGAGCTTGCGCATCGCCTGCGACATCAGCCGCGCCTGGAGGCCGACGTGGCTGTCCCCCATTTCACCGTCGATCTCCGCTTTGGGAACGAGTGCTGCTACGGAGTCGATGACGACCACGTCGACCGCCCCGCTGCGCACCAGCACCTCGACGATCTCGAGCGCCTGTTCACCTGTGTCTGGCTGCGAGATGAGCAGTTCGTCGGTATTGACGCCGATGCGTCCCGCGTACTGCGGGTCGAGCGCGTGCTCTGCGTCGATGAAGGCGGCCACGCCGCCGAGCTTCTGAGCCTCGGCGATGATGTGCAGGGTGAGCGTTGTCTTGCCCGACGACTCCGGTCCGTAGATCTCGATGACGCGGCCGCGGGGCACCCCGCCCACCCCCAGGGCGATGTCGAGCGTCAGAGCGCCCGTCGGGATCGCTTCGACGCGCTGGGTGCGGGCCTCGCCGAGGCGCATGATCGCTCCCTTGCCGTGGGCGCGCTCGATCTGCCCGAGAGCTGTCGTGAGTGCCCGATCCCGCTCTGTCGTCACCGCCTCACTCCCCTTGACAGCGGCTACGCGCCGCCCATTGACCTCGATGATGGGCTCGATGGTACGACTTTCTGGTGTTGTTGTCAAAGCAGAAACTCCATGAACGGTGGAATGAGATGGACGAGGGCTGCGGAGGCCGCTGGGCGGGCTTGTCGTAGTCTTCATCGAACGGATGTTTGCCCCACTGTAGCTGCTGACGGTCGGGATGACAACGGCAGGATGGAGCGAGGCGGCGACAACAGCCTGTCGCGACGGCCCTGGCGCTCACGCCAGCCCCAGGAGGAGGTCGAGCGCCGCCCGGACCGCTGCGGCACGGTTCCCGTCACGGCCGTGGTCACCGTCGAGCCGAACCGTCCGCTTCACGCCCGGTGCGGCCAAGGCGACGTACACCAGCCCGGCCGGCTTGCCGCCCTCCTCAGAACCAGGCCCTGCGACCCCGGTGATCCCCATCCCCACCTCGGCGCCGAGCCGTTCGCGCACCCCGCGCGCCATCGCGGCCGCCACCGCCTCGCTGACCGCCCCCTGCTCCGTCAGCATCTCGGGCGACACCCCGAGAAGTTGGGTCTTCACGGCGTTGTCGTACGCGATCACGCCGCCGCGCACGTATGTCGATGAACCGGGCACCGCGGTCAACACGGCGCCGAGCAGCCCGCCGGTGCACGACTCGGCAACCGCGACGCACCAGCCCTTGGCCCGCAATACCTCGCCGGCTCGTTCGCTGTCGGGGAAGAGCTCATCAAGCCGTGGTCCCTGCTCCTCCCCCGGCATCAGATCACGAATCGGCGGTGGGGTAAACCGCCGCGGTCACCTGGTCGTGGTAGGCAAAGCCGGCGCGGAGCGAGAAGCCGATGACCGGGACCAGCAACGCCCGCACGAGGGTGAGCTGGTCGGGCAGGGTGAGCTGACCCGTCACCGGTAGTTGGTGAACTGCAGGGGCACGTCGAGATCAGCCCCGCGCAGCAGGGCGATCACCGCCTGGAGCGCGTCCTTGTCCTTGGCACTGACCCGCAGCTGGTCGCCCTGGATGCGCACCTGCACCTTGGGCTGGTCGGCGCGGATCTGCTTCTGCAGTTTCTTGGCCAGCTCGTCGCTGATGCCCCGACGCAGCTTGATCACCTGGCGCAGGTTGCCCTTGGCCGCGTTCTCCGGCTTCTGGGGATCGAGGATCTTGAGATCGAGGCTGCGTTTGTGCAGCTTGGTCTTGAGCATGTCGAGCATGGCGCGGAGCTGCATGTCTCCCTCGGTGGTCAGCGTCAGCTGCTCCTTCTCCAGCTCGATCTCCGCGGTCAGGTTCTTGAAGTCGTACCGCGCACCGATCTCGCGACGCGCCTGGTCGATGGCGTTGACCAGCTCCTGATGGTCGTAGTCGCTGACGACGTCGAACGAGAATTCCTGGGCCATCTTCTGGCAGAGGATACCGGTCGCGACCGCGCGACTTCAGTCGGGTGTGAGTGCCAGTTGTGCAGCGGCGGTGCGCAGGTCATACGCGAACTCGTCCATGGCAGCGCTGCGGGCGCCCTCGTCGGGCTCCCGAACGATTGACCATGGGTGCACGGTGGCGATGACCGGCCACGCTGCTACTCCGGGACTGTCGCGGTCAAGGCCGCCTCCTCGGCGGGCGGAGTGACCGCCGGACGGCGCGCAGCGGAGAGGAACTCGAGCAATGGAGCGACCAGGTCGGGCCGGATCTGCGAGCGCGCCTGCGATCCCTCGGCCATCACCAAGAGGACCCCGGCGTGGAGCAGGCGGTCGAGCTGATGACGCACCTCGAGGGTTTCGCTCCCCGTCAGCTCAGCCAGCTCCTCGACGGTGCGCGGTTGGTCGAGAAGGTGGCGCACCAGCCGCAGGCGGTCGGGGTCGGCCAGCGAACGGAGCAGGTCGGCGGTGGGCTGCAACTCGTCGGGAGAGCTGGCCAGCAGTGCGCGCGCTGCCTGCCACGCCTCCTGCGGACGGCGCGGCAGCTGCCGCCCGCTGACATAGCTGGTCTGGAGCAGCGCCTCGCCCACCGTCGCTCCCGCGCTTCGGCGCGCCGCCACGATGTAGATGATTCCCACGATCACCATCGGAATCACTGCGTCGAGCCAGCCGGCGCCGATGCCGACTCCGAACAACCGGCGCCCCAGGGCGAGAAGCCCGGTGACGATGCTGGCCGTAACACCGATATCGATGGCGGCGGCGATGCTGGCGCGAACCCCTCGCGGCACCCGCACCAAACCGGCTCCCGTCGAGGGTGGAGTTCGCCGGATGGCGAGGAAGATGCCCAGGCCCATCACGATCAGGATCACGCCCTGCACGGCGAGTTGCTCGACGCGGTTGAAGAAGTGCTCAACGGGGATACCAACCACGGTGCCGAGCGCCACGAATACCCCGACCCACACCACGGTGGATGGGACCATCGCCGCGATGAAGGTGCGCCGCGGTACGCGCACCGCTCCCGCCACCAGGGTGGTGTAGATGCGCAGCCCGGGGATGAGCCGGCTCAGCGCGACTCCTGTCCAGCCTGCTGATCGAACCCGCTTGGATACTCGCTCGAGGTTGCGCTGCTGATGCAGCCGCTGCGCCAGGGAGACCAGTCCGCGCTCCCCGACCAGTCGCGCCCAGCTGTATCCCACGACGGATCCGGCGACGCACGCGAGCATCGCCAGGGGAATGAACAGGTACGGGTCGAGGCCGCCGGCGGCGATCAACAGGCCGGCAGCGAGCAGCACGACCTCACCCGGGGCGAAAGGCAGCGGCACCCCGGACTCTTCCGCGAACAACAGGCCGCACAACAGCACCACGGCAACAACACCGTGCAGGCCTTGGAGAAAGTTCAGGCAGACACCGTCCTGTTCATCCCTGGATTGTGACTCCGGTCATTCCTCGCCGAGCTCCGCCAGGTACTCGTCGACTTGGATGACGTCCATGAGCACCTCGCGAGACTTGCTGCCCTCGTACGGGCCGACGATGCGGTGCTCGGCGAGCTGGTCGACGAGCCTCGCGGCGCGCGTGTAACCGACGTTCATCTTGCGCTGCAGAAGTGAAGCGGCCGCGCGGCCCTCCGCGGCGACGATGTGCGCCGCCTTGCCGAAGAGCGGGTCGCGCTTGGTCGCCTCTCTCGCCCATGAGACGGACGCCTCCACCTGGAAGATCTCCTCCTGGTAGTCAGGTGCGCCCTGCAACTTCCAGTGTCCGATGAGCGCGTCGAGCTCCCTGTCGCTGACGAATGCTCCCTGGAGTCGCTGCGCCTTGCCCTGGTCGATGGGGAGGTAAAGCATGTCGCCGCGGCCGAGAAGTTTCTCCGCGCCCATCTCGTCAAGGATGACGCGCGAGTCAGTCCCGCTTGACACGGCGAACGCCACCCGCGAGGGGATGTTCGCCTTGATCAGCCCGGTGATGATGTCTGCGGAGGGACGCTGGGTGGCGACGATGAGATGGATGCCGACCGCCCGCGCCAGCTGCGCGATGCGGCAGATGAGGTCCTCGATCTCCCCCGCCGCGACCATCATCAGGTCGGCGAGCTCGTCGATGACGATCACTGTGTACGGCAGTAGCGACACCCCGAGACCTGGGGCACGCTCGTTGAAGGCGGCGATGTTACGCGCCCCGTGGGAGGCGAACAGCTTGTATCGCTCCTCCATCTCCTTCACCGCCCAGCGCAGCGAGGCGACTGCCGCCTCGGGCTCGACGACGACGGGCACGAGGAGGTGTGGCAGGTCGGCGAAGTTGCTCAGCTCGACCCGCTTGGGATCGATGAGGATGAGCTTCAGCTCCGCCGGCGTCGCCTGGAGCAGCAAGCCGCCGAGGATGGCGTTGATGCACACCGACTTGCCGCTGCCGGTGGCCCCGGCGATGAGCATGTGCGGCATCCGGGTGAGGTCTCCGGCGACCGGGTGTCCGCT
>CATPBU010000160.1 GCA_955652455.1 Candidatus Dormiibacterota bacterium | reverse complement strand
GGACTTGGCGGTGCGCAGCTCGGTGGCCAGGTTGATCGCCACAACCGTCTTGCCCACCCCGCCCTTGCCGGCGATCACCGCCGTGACCAGCCCCGCGACAGCCGGGCCCGCGGCGGGTGTTTGCTGTGGCGGTGCGGCGCTGGCTGTGGCGGCAGCGGTGGCCGCCTCGGCGGCGACCAGGCGGCGCTGTCCAAAGGCATGCACCCGGCGTACGGCGGCGACCAGGTCGTCGCCGCGGAACGGCTTCTGGAGGAACTCGCGGGCGCCGGCGAGCATGGCCAGCCGGTAGGCGTCGTTCTCAGCCTCCATCGACATCATGATCACGCCCGTGCCGGGGAGGCACTGGGCGAGCATCTCGGTGGTCTGGCCACCGTCCATCCCGGGGAGGCCGGCGTCGACAACGGCGATGTCAGGGCGGAGCCAGAGCGCCTCCTGCACAGCTGACTCGCCGTCACCGGCGGTGCCGCAGACGACGAGGTCGTCCTCGAGCGCGAGTCGTCGTGCGATGTTGTCGTTGACGACGCGGCTCTCGTCGGCGATCAGGACGCGGATCATGCGTTCACCTCCACGCCATCATGGCTGCCCCCATCCCGCAATTCCCCCACGTCGCTGTTACGGCCCGGTAGCGCCTGCGGGAAGAGCGGGCAGGAAAGGGACGGGATTCACGGGCTGCCCGTTGAACCTGACCTCGAAGTGGCAGTGCGAGCCGGTGGAGTTGCCGGTCGAGCCGAGCAGTGCGATCACCTGTCCAGCTTTCACCGCGTCGCCCGGCTTGACGAGCATGGCTTCGAGGTGGCCGTAGAGCGTGAGCAGTCCACCGGCGTGGGCGACGATGACATGGTTGCCATAGCCGACGGTGCTGGTGTCAGCGGCCACGACCACGCCGTCGGCGGCGCTCATGATCGGCGAGCCGGTGGGCCCAGCCAGGTCGAGACCGGTGTGGAAGTGCGGGTAGACGCCAAACGCCGGCTCGTATGGGTAGGTGGAGGGGCCGTACGACTGGCTGATGACGACGCCGTGGGCCGGCCAGACCAGCTGCGAGCCATTGGGATTGACCGGGCCGGTCGGCGGGTTGGCGATCCGGGCGGGGAGGGTCCCCAGGTGGTTCTGCAGGTAGTAGGTCGCCTCCGCCCAGGCGGCCTGATAGGCCTGCCCGATGGACTGATCGAGCTCGGCGAGTCGGGTGGCGGCGATTGCCTGGGCGACCGCCAGGGTCTGGGTGTTGGCGGCGCTGATCTCGGCTCGCGTCGCTGACGCCTGGGCACCGAGCTGGTTGATCAGGTCGTGGGCGTGCTGGGTCTGCTCCAGGAGGGTCTGCTGCTGCTGCTGGAGCTGGGCTGTGGCTTGCGCTGCGGCGGTCGCATCCGCGGCCGCCTTGACCTCGGCGACATCGGCCTCAGCCACGTCGCTCTTGATCTTGTCGACGAGGTCGGCGCCGCGGTGGGTGAGTCGTGAGAGGTCGGCGGCCCGGCTGAACAGGTCGGACATGGAGCTGCTCGACAGCAGGTACGAGAGCAGGTTGCTCTGGGTCTCGTAGCCCAGCCGCGCGTACACCGCGAGCAACGCCGTATCGGTCTTGGCGCGACGCCGCGCCTCGGCGGCGGCAGCCTTCTCCGTGGCCTCGCGGCTGCTGGCGTCGCTGTACTGCTGTTCGGCGGCGGCCAGCCTGGTCACGGTCTGCGAGATCGCCTGCTGGTTGGCGGTGATCAGCGCGCGCAGTGAGGTCTGCGAGTCCTGGGCGGCCTGGAGTTCGCTGCTCAGGGAGCTGACGGTGGCGGTGAGCGCCGCCTGCTGCTGGAGCTGGAGCGCGAGTGCGGCGGCAAGCGGGTCGCCGTTGGCCACGGCGGGAGGCGGAGGGGTCGCCGGGGCCGCGGTCACCGGCGTGGCGACGAGCCACAGGCAACCGGCGAGCATGGCGATGAGAACTTTGCGCACAGCCGCAGGGTAGAGGCGGCCGCGCCCGGTTTCGGACCGGCTTCACCGGTCGTCGGCGGCTCGTCAAAGGCTGTCAGACGCGACGTTGCATCTCCGCAACTAATTGACGCGTTCGCCGCATTCAGCGTGCTCGGTCGTATCCAGGCGGCCCGCGGGCTCAGCGCCCGAACAGCCGCCGCTTGGAGGCGCGATCGCGCCCCTGGTCAGCACCGCGCTCGTCGGCGACCGCCTCGTCGGGGGTCAGGAAGTCAACAACAATCTTGAGCTGCTTGCTGAACTCCGAGCGCGGCTCGCTGATCACCGCCGGCCGGCCATTGTCGATGCTCTCGTCGATGCGGCCGTCATAGGGGAGGTGGGCGAGCACCTCGCGTCGCAGCGACTTCTCGATCTCGTCGCGGGGGAACCCGACCTTGGGGTGGGTCTGGTTGAGGACCACCGCCACGCGATCGCGCTCGATTCCCAGGGACTGGAGCAACTTGAGGGTCACCTTGGTGTCCTTGACCGAGGTGATGTTGAAGGAACTGACCACCAGGATCTGGTCAGCCACCTCCATGACTTCGAGAATGCGCTCCTCGATGTGGGCGGGAGAGTCCACCACGACGTAGTCGTAGCTGCGCGAGAGCTCACGGAGGATGGCGCGCAGGCTTGCCGCGGTGACCAGGTCGGCGAACTCCGGGCTCGCCGGTGCGAGGAGCACGCGCACGTCCTCCGGCCCCGTGGCCATCACCTCCTCGAGGTAGTCACGGTCCACCTGCTCGCCCTGCTGTGCCAGGGACTCGATCGACGTGGGATGGCTCTCGATGTGGAGAAGGACGGCGACGTCGCCGTACTGCAAGTTGAGATCGATGAGCGCGACCTTGGCCCCGCGCTGTGAGAGGGCTACCGCGAGGTTGGTGGCCAGCACCGATTTGCCGACGCCGCCCTTGCCGCTGAACACGAGCACCGTGTCAGCCTTGGTTCGGCCGGTACGGCGGACGCGCTTGCGCGGCTGCTCGAGCAGGGCCTCGGGCTCGGGCTCGGGCTCGGGCTCGGGCTCCGCTTTGGCGGGAGCCTCGACGACTGCGGCCGCGGCTTCGACGACGGGGGCCAGCTGCGCGGGTGTCTCCGGTTCCGCGGGTCCTGGCTGGAGCTCAGGCTCGGAGACAAGCGCCGGCTCCTCCAGCATTGGGCTGGGCTCGTCCGATTCAGCTGGCGCGCGCTCGCCGAAGGTGGGGAAGGGCACCGGGCTGGGGGCGACCGAAGCCGGAGGAGCCGGGCCATCGGCAACCTCAGTGACCTCTGCCTCGGAGGCGAGGCGCAGCCATGGCGGCGGCCACGACGAGTCCTCGGTCCCGGCCGGGACCGAGGATGGGGCCTGTTGCAGGGTCGCAGCCTGCTCCGCGATGGGGTCTGGCTGTGGCGCGGCGGGCTCGGCCGGGTCCTCCCAGAACCAACGCGACGACTCCGCGCCTGCCCGGGAGTGGGCCGGCGGTGCGGTCTGGCCGCGCAGCCTGCCTGCGGCCAGGATGATGGCGGCACGCAGCTCCCCTGCCGACGCGTCGAGGCGGAGCACCGCGTCGGCAGCCCCGGGCGGCACCTTCTCGCGGCTGCTGACCAGCACGACCAGCCTGGTGGTCGGAGCTATCGCGGCCAGCCGGGTGGCGGCGTCGGCCAGCCCGATACCGAGGTTCTCGCTAAGCACCAGCACGTCCGGCTGGAGGATCCGGGTCTGTTCGTCGACCGACCCCGGGCTGGACACCACGCCGCAGACGTCCAGCTCGTCCGCGTATTCGGACATCCGCTCGTGGATGCCGACGATCTCCTTGAATGGAGCGCCGACCACCACGCGGATCGGCTGCCGGGCCTGCTGCTGGTCCATCGGATCATGGTAGGTGGCAAATGCCCGGCTGCGACACCTCCGTTAACAGCAATTCACACGACTGGTGCTGGGCAAAGAGAAAAGGGAGCCGCACGAGGCGACTCCCCTTTGTTCAGTTCTCGCGTGAGCGACGGTCTTTAAGTACCGAGGCCGCTGCTGATGTTCGAGAAGACGTTGTTGACCTGCTTGCCAACGACGGTGAGGATGACGATGACGACGACAGCGATGAGGACGAGGATGAGCGCGTACTCGACCATACCCTGGCCTTCCTCATCTTCCTGATTGCGAACCATGAGCTCGCGGAGACGGAGATAGAGATTGCTAAGCATTCCGGTGTTCACCTCCTTTACCTGGGATT
>CATPBU010000159.1 GCA_955652455.1 Candidatus Dormiibacterota bacterium | reverse complement strand
TGCCCATGTCGATGACCTCGCGGTGCAACTGCAGGGCGCCGGCCTCGGCGAGGGCCAACGTCCGCAGGTCGTCAACCAGCACCTCGAGCGTGCGCGTCGCGGCGAGCACCGGTCGCAACTGTTCGGCATCCGCCGTGTAGACGCCGTCGATGATCCCCTCCGCCTGGCCGCGGATGACCGTGATCGGAGTGCGCAGCTCATGGGCGACGTCGGCGAGGACGGAGCGGCGGCGCGCCTCGTCGGCTTCGAGCCGGCCGCTCATGGCGTTGAACGCCCGCGCCACCGAGCGCAGCTCGCTGGGACCGCGCACCGGCACCCGGGCGGAGTAGTCACCGGCCTCGATGCGCTGCGCCGCCTGCACGATACGCGTCGCCGGCGCGGTCAGCCGGCGCAGACCCAGCGCAGCCAGCAGCACCGCGCCGATGCCCAACACCAGCACCACCGCGGAGATGACGCGCGCAAACGGTGGGGAGCCCACCGCGCCGGTGACGCTGAGCAGCAGCCACACCAGGGCGGTCCCGGTGCCGGCCAGGACGAGCAAGAGCGCCAGCACCGCACATCCGATGCGGCGCGCCATGTGCCTGCCACCGCGTCGCCAATCCTCACCGCGCTGCGGCGGCCAGGAACGGTCATCGGGCCACCACGGCGGCCGGTCACGGCCCGGGCGAGCCCACGGCGGTCCGCCGCGGCGACCCGGGCTCACCCCAGCCCGTCCGCCAGCCGATAGCCGACGCCGAAGACCGTCTGGAGGTGACGCGGCGTGTGCGGGTCGGCTTCGATCTTGCGGCGAATGTTCTTGACGTGTGCGTCGATGGCGCGCTCGTACGACTCCACGGCCACGCCGCGCACAGCGTCGAGCAGCTGGGCGCGTGTGAAGACGCGACCCGGCTGTCGCGCCATGTACAACAGCAATTCAAACTCGGTCGCGGTCAGCTCGATGCGCCGTCCGGCAACCATTGTCTCCATGCGGGGCACGTCCAGCTCAATGCTCTCTCCCACCCTGACCACGTCGCCCTGCAGCTGACGCGCGTCGGTGCGCCGCAGCACCGCACGCACACGCGCCACCACCTCGCGTGGGCTGAAGGGCTTGGTGACATAGTCGTCAGCCCCGAGCTCCAACCCGGAAACCCGGTCCGCCTCCTCGGTGCGCGCGGTCAGCATGATGATCGGCACCTCACCCTCACGCCGCAGTGCCCGGGCGACATCGAGGCCGTCCAGCGTGGGCAGGGTGAGGTCCAGAACGATCAGGTCCGGTTTGTGGCGCCGCGCCGCCGTCACGGCGCTGGCGCCGTCGGCCGCGGTGAGCACCGTGAACCCGGCGCGCTCGAGGTAGTCGCGAAGAATCCGCACGATCTCAGGTTCATCGTCGACGACGAGCACGCTCCTCACTGAAGAGCATCCTAGACCTGCGCCGACGATCGAGCCGGGACCGCGAGGTGGTCCCGGCTCGACCCGGTCAAGCGCTCGCGGGGCTGCTCGAGGCGGACGGGTCGGTCGGAGTACCGCCGTGAGCCTGTGTGTGCCAGGAGTCGAGCCGCTGTTCGAAGCGATCCCGTATCTGCCCGCGTCCGCCCGGTCCACGGTGCTCACCGGCGCCGCAGCCGAAACCATGGCGGTGATGGCCACTGATGCCGAGGATGCGCGGCACCACCAGTGCCCCGATGAAGGTCAGCGCGGTGAACCCGGCGTCGTGGGTGGTTACCCCGACGGCGGTTGCTGCGCCGATGGCGAAAAGTCCGAAGAGGCCGCGAAGTTGACGGTTCTGCATGGCGTTGCTCCTTTGAGCGTGGCGGTTGATCTATTCAGCAGCATGGCCGCGGCGTGTGCGGAAGATGTGAACGCCAGACGGAGGTGTTTCGAGGGCCCGGCTGCCCTACTGTTGTTGCTGCTGCTGCTGCCAGTGAACGGCCGCTCCGCGCTGAACAGTCTCGACCTGTTGATGCGACAGTAGGCTGACCCGCACCGTCACCTCGGGAGCTGCGCCCGCAGAGGTGCCGTAGAACAGCCCGCGGTGAGGAGCCACATCACCGTAGTCACGGCCCACCGCCAGGCGCAGGTGGTGGGGGCCCGTGTACTGGCCGTGGGTTGGATCGATGCCGACCCACCGCCCGTCTGCGCCGCATAGCTCCACCCACGCATGTGACTGGCCCTCGAAAACGGTCGCCTCGCCCGACGGGCCGAGGTAGCCGCTGACATAGCGCGCCGGCCATCCGGCCCCGCGGACCATTGCAAGGAACAGGTGCGTGAAGTCCTGGCACACGCCGGCTCCGCCCTCGAGGAGGTCCTCGATGCTGGATTCCACCGTCGTGGCGCCGGCCACGTAGCGCAGCTCCTGTGGGATGCGCTGCGCCGTGGCCAGCACGGCATCAAAGCCGCACTCCTCGCCGTTCCACTCGCGCCACAGGTCGTCGGTGAGTGGGCCGATGGGAACACGCGGGCTGGGCAGGGCGAACTCCAGCCGCGGGTCGCTGGCTAGCACGTCCGGCATCCATGCCGGCATCCGCCGCCGTCGCGGTTCACTGTTCTCTACCACCGCCTCCATGGCGAACTCGAGAACGTCGTGTGGCCTGGTGACGTCGACGCGGTGCACGTAGTTGCCGAAGTAGTCAACGCGGCTGCGCGGCACGGCGGCGGGGTCGCTGTGCAACGAGAAGGTCAGAGTCCGCTGCGAGCCACGGTCGCGCGGCCGCATCCGGACCTCGTTGAACGAGATCGCCACCGACTCGGTGTAGCGCAGCGTGGTGCGGTGCGAGACCGCGTAAGTCAGCGACTCAGAACCCATGTGTCCTTGCTTCCTCCGCCCTGGGACGAGTTGACCACCAGTGTCTCCGAATCGGCGGCGACCCGGGTCAGCCCACCGGGCGAGATCCACGGCCGTTCGTCGAGAAGCACGAACGGACGGAGGTCGACCGCCCGCGGTTCCAGGCCGCCGTCGGCGCTCAGGCAGAGCGCCTTGCTCAGCGGGACCTCCTCCTGCGCCAGCCAGTGCCGGGGCATGGCCTCGACCCGGCGCACGATCTCTGACCGATCGTGTGCGCTGGCCAGCCTGCCGAAATGGATGTCGTAGCCTCCACTGGTGTCGACGGGTTTGAGCACCATGCGGTCGAGGTTGGCGATGACGTGCGCGCGCTGGACTCGATCGCTCAGGTCGAACGTCGGCACGTTCTTGATGAGCGGCTCTTCGCCGAGGTAGTAGCGAATCATCGCTGGCACATATGGATAGATTGCCTTGTCGTCGGCGACGCCGGTGCCGGGCGCGTTGGCGATGGCCACGTTGCCGCGACGCCAGGCCTCGATAATGCCCGGTGCTCCCAGCATCGATTCGCTGCGGAACACCAGGGGATCGATCCACTCGCTGGTGACGCGCGAATAGATCACGTCGACACGGTGGATGCCGCCGTCCGGGGCACGGCGATACACCTCGTCCTCCGAGACGATCAACTCGTGCCCCTCAACCAGCGTCGCGCCCATCTCCTCGGCGAGCAGCCTGTGCTCGTAGTACGCAGCGTTGTACGGACCGGGGGTCAGCACCACGATGGCCGCCTCCCAGGGTCGCGGGGCGATGCGCTGGAGGATTCGCCGCAGCCGCGTCGTGTACTCGTCGATGCGGCGCACCGCGTTGACGGCGAACCATCCGGGAACGATCTCCTCCATGGCGCGACGAGCCTCGAGCGCGTAGGCGACGCCGCTGGGGACGCGGACGTTGTCCTCGAGCACACAGAACTCGCCGCTGACGCGCACCACGTCGATCCCGCACACCAGGCACCAGGTGGCCCGCGGCGGGCGCACCCCGACGATGTCGCGGAGATACCCGGTGCTGCTGTACACCAGACGGCCGGGCACGACGTCGTGGCGCAGCGCGCGCTGAGCCCCGTAGCAGTCCGAGACGAACGCATCGAGGGCCATGGCGCGCTGCGAGAGAGCACGGTGCATGCTGCGCCACTCCGAGGCACTGATGATGCGTGGGATCGGGTCGAACGGAAAGACCGGCGCCACCCCGTCGGTCGGAGTGCCGAAGGTGACGTCTCGTTCGGCGAACCATTCCTGCGCGCTGCGACGTATCCGGGCCAACTCCTCCGGCGCGGCCCTGACCTGGTCGAGAACCGCTGCGTACGACGCGCGGGCCCGGCCATCGGGCTCGACGCATTCGTCGGCGCCCGTCGGGAGGTCCGGTAGCTTCATCCGCAATATTGTGGGTCGCCAACCCTTGGCGGCGTTAGACTGAAGGTCGTGTCGGACGTTTCCCGCCGTCGGCTTCGCGTCGGCTGCGAATTCGTCCACGACCTGAGCTGGCCGGTGGCCATGGTCCTGCAGGTCGAGCCCCGCCCCGACTCGATCCTCGCCATCGCCGACGCCGATCTGCAGACCGAGCCGTCCGTCGCATTGCACCGATTTGTCGACATCTACGGCAACATCGGCGCCCGCTTCACCCTCGGCCCGGGGCACACCCGGATCCGCTACCAAGCAGTGGTCGACGTGGGCAGTGATGTTGATGCCGCCGATCCCGGCGCCACCCAGGCGGCCGTCGCCGATCTCCCCGACGACACATTGCATTTCACCCTGGCAAGCCGCTACTGCGAGTCGGACAGGCTGTCCAACACGGCGTGGGCGCTGTTCGGCGACACTCCGCCAGGATGGTCACGCGCCCAGGCGGTGATCGACTGGGTGCACAACAACATCACGTTCATCCACGGCACCAGCACCCCGGACACCACTGCTGCCGACATCTATATCCAGCGGCGTGGTGTGTGTCGCGACTTCACCCAGCTCGCCGTCGCCTTCCTTCGTGCCCTCAACATCCCGGCACGCTACTGCTTCGGCTACCTGCCCGACATCGATGTGCCCGCAGCCCCTGAGCCGATGGATTTCGCCGCTTGGCTCGAGGCGTTCATCGGCGAGCACTGGTACACCTTCGACCCTCGCAACAACCAGCGACGAACCGGTCGTGTCGTCATCGGTCGTGGCCGCGATGCGCTCGACACCGCGATGCTGACCACGTACGGTCTCGCTCCCTTGACCGCCTTGCGGGTCGTCGCCGAAGCCGCTGACGCGCCGCGGTGGTCGAGTGCGGATCCACCGGTGCTCGGCACATTCGCGGAATCCACGGCATGAGGCTGCCGCTGGAGTTCGACGACGATCCCGTCACACCCGACCGGCTGGCTGTGCTCGACACCAGCGGAGTCGACTGGAGCCTGGTGCGCCACAGCGCCTACGTGATCCACCAGCACATCACCTACGCGTACGACGGCCCGGTGCGACGCCTGCGCCAGCGCCTGATGGTCCAGCCCCGCGAGCAGCACGGAGACCAGCGTCGGGTCTCGCGCCACGTGCGGGTGGTGGACGCCACGCCGGGCCGGGTGCGCAGCTGCCCCGACGACTTTGGCAACCACGTCGTCGACATCCACGTCCCCTACGTCGCCGAGCAGGTCAGCTTCATCTCGTGGAGCGTGGTCGAGCGCTGCGCCGATCGACCCCACCTGGTTGCGGCCGCATGCCTGGCTGATCCGCGGCTGCTCGAGCCGACCCCCCTGACCGCTGCTGACGATGCCCTGCGTCAGCTCGCCGCCGAGCTACGCAGAACCGGCTTGGTCGGTGAGGAGCTTGCGCTGGCGGCGTGCCTGCGCGTGTTCGAGTTGATGACCTACGCAATCGAGGTCACCGGTGTGCGCACCACCGCCGCCGAGGCTTTCGCGCAGCGCTCGGGCGTCTGCCAGGATTTTGCCCACGTGCTCCTCGCCGTCATGCGGGTTCTCGGCCTTCCTTCACGGTACGTCTCCGGGCAGATGCTCGGCGCCGGCGGATCGCACGCTTGGGTCGAGGTGCTGCTGCCGACTCCGGACGGGCACGCGCGGGTTCTCTCCCTCGACCCCACTCATGGGCGCGTCACCGGGATGACGTACATCACCATCGCTGTCGGACCCGACTACGCGCACGTCGCCCCGGTGTCGGGAACCTACGTCGCCCGTCACTCGGGCGTCCTCACCAT
This sequence comes from Candidatus Dormiibacterota bacterium, assembly GCA_955652455.1. The sequence goes on along the minus strand of CATPBU010000159.1, from coordinate 10,019 downwards.
GAGCAAGCGCGTCGCCGTGATGCGCCTGGCCGGCTGACCTGCGAGCGTCAGCCGAGCAGGTCGCGAGCCACTGCGCCGTACAGCTCCACGGTGAGCCGCAGCGACTCCTGGTCGACACGCTCATCGTTGCCGTGGAACATCGAGCTGTACTGCCCCAGCGTCATCGCCCTGCTGTACAGGGCCATACCGTAGGCGGGGACCCCGAGCGACCGGAAGAAGCGCGCGTCGGTGCCTCCGGTGGTCAGCGAGGGGATGCACGTCGCCTCCGGGTACACAGCGGTGGCGGCGCGGTTGATCGCGTCCCACAGCGGCGTGTCGATCGGCGATTCGCTGGGTTCGTCACGCTGGATGATCTCGACATCGACATCGCCGCGCAGTGATCCCATGGCGGTGTCGAGCATCTCGAGGACGTCCTCGTCGTGCTGGCCGGGCACCTTGCGGACATCGACCTCGAGCTCAACCCGTCCCGGGATGACGTTGGTCTTGCTGCCGCCCTGGATGACATTGGGGCTGACGGTGAGGTGGGTGAGCGCGTGGGCGGTGGGCGCCAGCTCGCGCGGCAGCTGCTCGATGCCCTCCCAGACGTGGGAGGGATCCACCAGCGCCGCCGCGACTGAGGGCTCGAAGCCCATCCCGGCCACCCAGCGGCGCCACGCATCGGTGAGGTGCGCGGTGGGACGGTGGTTGGCCAGCCGGATCACCACCTCAGCGGCTTTGAGAAGTGCGTTGTCGGCGTGGAGCGGACGCGAGCCGTGCCCAGGTGTGCCGCGGACGCGGAGGCGGAGCCAGCAGATGCCCTTCTCGCCGACGGTGATGCCGACGCGCTCACCGGCGGGCGTGTGTTGCAGCACGCCACCGTTCTCGGTGATCACGTAGTCACTGCGCACCGCGTCGCCGGCGTGCTTGACCAACCAGCCTGCCCCAAGACCGCCGCCAGCCTCCTCGTCGGCGACAGCGAGGAAGAGCAGCGTGCCCTGCGGGCGACGGCCCGATGCCGCCAGCCGGCGCGTCGCCACCGCCATCGAGGCGGTGAGGTTGAGCATGTCGATGGCGCCGCGGCCCCACACCACCCCGTCGACCAGCTCGCCGCCCAGGGGATCGCGCTGCCAGCCCTCCGGCGCGAACGGTACGACATCCGTGTGTCCCATCAGCATCAGTGTCGGTGCCGAGGGATCGGTGCCCTCGACGCGAGCCAGCAGTGACGCGCGCCCAGGGTGCGACTCGAATGTCGTCAACTCCACACCGGATGCGCGCAGGTGGTCCGCGAGGAGCTCCGCATTGCGCAGCTCCTGCCCGGAGTTGGGCGTGCCGTCGTTGACGCAGCCGTTGCGGATGAGTCGCTGGAGCAGGTCGGTGACCTCGGCGACGATCTCAGTCATCTCGCGTGATGCTAGCGAAGAGAGGCCAGGACGTCGGCAACACCGAGTGGGCCACCATAGCCGTCGTGCCAACCCGTCAGGACGCCATGCCCCGCCGCGCCGACCTTCGCAATCTGGCCATCGTTGCCCACGTCGACCACGGCAAGACGACGCTGGTTGACGCTCTCCTCAAGCAGTCGCGCGTGTTCGCGGCCCACGAGCAGGTGGGCGAGCTGATCATGGACAGCAACGACCTCGAGCGCGAGAAGGGGATCACCATCCTCGCCAAGACCACGTCGATCCGCTACCGCGGGGTCAAGCTCAACATCATCGACACGCCAGGTCATGCCGACTTCGGCGGCGAGGTCGAGCGCGTCCTCGGCATGGCCGACGGCTGCCTGCTGCTCGTCGACGCTGTCGAGGGTCCAATGCCGCAGACGCGCGTTGTGCTGCGCCAGGCGCTGGCACTGGGCCTGCGCCCGATCATCGTCGTCAACAAGATCGACAGGGCCAACGCCCGTCCCGCCGAGACCGTCGAGCTCACCCATGACCTGCTGCTCGAGCTGGCGACAGACGCCTCGCAGCTCGACGCGCCGGTGGTGTACACCAACGGCCGCGAGGGCACGGCAACCACCGATCTGAACCAAGAGGGCACCACCCTCGAGCCGCTGCTCGACACCATCCTCACCCATGTGCCGCCGCCCCCGGCCGACCCGGAAGCGCCCTTCCAGATGCTGGTCAGCAACCTCGACCACGACAACTACAGCGGTCGTCTCGCCCTGGGCCGCATCAACAAGGGCGTCCTGCGCGTCGGCCAGCCGGTGGTGGTGTGCACCGCCGGCGGTGTCGGACCGCGGCAGCGCATCAACACGGTTCTGACGGTCGAGGCGCTGCAGCGCGTTCCCGTCGATGAGGTTGCGGCGGGCGAGATCGTCTACATCACCGGCCTCGCTGACGTGGCCATTGGTGACACGGTGGCCGACGCCGACGACCCGGTGCCGCTGCCCCGACCCGAGGTGGGCGAGCCCACACTGCGCATGCAGTTCTCCGTGAACCAGTCACCGCTGTCCGGCCGCGAAGCCACGCTCAGTAGCACCTCGCGCCAGTTGCGCGCTCGCCTCGAGCGAGAATTGCTCACCAACGTCGCGCTGCGAGTCGCCGATGGGCCCACCGCCGACATCTTCGAGGTGAGCGGCCGCGGTGAGCTGCACCTCGCCATCCTCATCGAAACGATGCGTCGCGAGGGGTATGAGTTCGAGGTGTCCCGGCCGGCGGTGATCACCCGCGACATCGACGGCCATCGGCACGAGCCCGTCGAGGAGTGCATCATCGACTGCGACGCGGACGCGGTGGGAGCGATCGCGGAGACCCTCGGCTCGCGCGGCGCGCAGATGCAGTCGATGCGCACCGACGCCGCCGGTCGGGCGCGGCTCATCCATCACGCGCCGACCCGAGCGCTGATCGGTCTGCGCAGCCAGATCCTCACGCTGACCCGCGGCACCGGGGTGATGTCGACTCGCCTGCTCGGCTGGGAACCCTGGCGCACATTGCCGCCGACCACCCGCAATGGTGTCCTGACCGCCAGCCAGCCGGGCACCGCGGTGGCATACGGCCTGCTCGGGCTGCAGGAGCGCGGCCAGCCGTTCATCAGCCCGGGAACGGTTGTCTATGAGGGCATGGTCGTCGGGCTCAATCGGCGCCCCGGCGACCTCCACCTCAACGTCACCAAGCAGAAGCAGAAGACAAATATCCGGTCGTCCACCGAGGACGCGACCGTCCGGCTGGTGCCGGCTCGCACCATGTCACTCGAGGAGAGCCTCGACTTCATCGAGGACGACGAGCTGGTCGAGGTGACGCCCAAGGGGATCAGGCTGCGCAAGCGCGTGCTCAACGCCGATGAGCGCAACAAGATCCGTAAGCGCGCGGTTCAGTCGAGCTCGAACATGACCTCGTCGGGGTAGCACCAGTACCAGCCTTCGTCCGGCTCGAACGACTGGACCACGGGGTGAGCTGTCGCCCGGAAGTGCTTGGTCGTGTGCTTGCCCAGCGAGGAGTCGCAGCAGCCGACGTGGCCACAGACCGTGCAGCGTCGGAGGTCGACCCAGGTCTGGCCGATGGCGAGGCACTCAACGCAGCCGGTCCCGCTGGGAGGCGCGTCGGTGATGGTGTCGAGATGGCTGCAGGATTCGGCCACATCGAGAGCGTAGCGGAAGGCTACCGAACGGACGCCGGACGAGGCCGCCGGCGGCGAAAGGTGGCGGCTCCGCGGGGTTGGCCGGGCCGGTGACTCGGCCGGCGGTCAGCGATGCCCATCGGGGGTGCGGCGATCCATCTGATATCGCCGGTGTTGAGCAGGTGGTCGGTGTCCGCCCCGGGCAGCTCAGGCGCGCCCAGGCGGCGCAGCTTGCGCCATTTTTCGGCGTCCTCGCGGGTCAGAAAGGTGAAGGCTCTGCCCGCGGCACCATTGCGCGCGGTGCGACCGACGCGGTGGGTCAGCCACTGCGGGGTTTCGGGCAGTTCGTAGTTGACGACCACGGCGACGCCGCTGATGTCGAGGCCGCGGGCGGCCACGTTGGTGGCGACCAGCACGTCGGCCTGGCCGCTGCGGAACATCGCGACCGCGCGGTCGCGCGCGTTCTGCGAGAGGTTGCCCTGCAGCTCGACGCTGCGATGACCTCGTGCATTGAGGTCACGGGCCAGGCCCTTGGCGCCGTGCTTGGTGCGGTGGAACACCAGCGCCGATCCGTCATGGCGGCGGAGCAGTCGTGACAGTGTGTCGACTTTGTTGGCGCGCTCCATGTGCAGTATGGCGTGCTCCAGGGTGGGCTCGCCCTGCATCGTGACCCTGATGATCGCCGGGTCGACCAGGTGGCGGTCGATCATTCGCTGCACCCAGGACGGCATCGTCGCGGAGGTGAGGACGGTCTGGCGCCGGTTGGGTCCATAGCCGGGGGTCATTGCGATGATCCGCTCGACATCCGGCGCGAACCCCTGGTCCAGCATCTCGTCGGCCTCATCGAGGACGAGGTACTCGATGGCGGAGAGATTTGCCTTGCCCTGGTTGGCCAGATCGAGGATTCGACCGGGGCAGCCGATCACCACGTCCGGGCTGAAGCGCAGCGCGTTGAGCTGGCTGCCGTAGCCGACGCCTCCGTAGAGCATGGCCACTCGAAGCCCCTTGTCGATCCCGCGCAACACCGTCCCGATCTGGTTGGCAAGCTCGCGCGAGGGCGCCACGACCAGCGCGCGCGCTCCGCCATCGCGGCGGTGGCCGGCGAGGCGTTCGATCATGGGAATGAGAAAAGCGAGTGTCTTGCCGGAGCCGGTCGGTGCCTCGGCGACCAGGTCGCGACCGGTGAGCAGCAACGGGATCGCCTCCGCCTGGACGGGCAGCGGCGTGGTGATGCGAGCCTCTTGCAGGGCTTGGAGTGTGCGCGGACGCACACCCATGTCAGCGAACGATGTCATGAATCTCCTGAGCCGTCGTGGCTCTGCGCTTCCCCTCGAAGCTCTGGTCAGTTGCCTGGCTTGGGGAACCCGTGGGGACACGGGGAGAGGAACCGCAAGAAGGGCAGCGGCGCAAGAACTTGGGCGCCGCGGTCAATCCACACCCTACCACGTGGCGGCGATCTGGCGGCGAAACGCGCCTGTCGCAAAAGCGACAGCAGTCCGGCGGACCCTTGGTCACGCAGCAGACAGACGCTTCGCCGCCCCGCTGTCACGATGAGCCGTCGGCTCACCGATTGTGGATCAGTTGAGGGACGGCGTGAGGAAATATTGGGCGTACCGGGTTGCCGAGGCGCTCGCCAACATGATGCCCCTGGCGGTCGCGTACGCGGTCGCCATCGCTGCAGTCCACGTCATGCTGGTCTTGTCACCGGGACGGTTCCTCGGCCTCAGCTCCAACCTGATGCACGTCGTCGGTGACCTGCCACCGCGCCAACTGCGCGCACTGGTGCGCGCCAACGCGCGCAACCTGGGCAGGTCGTGGATCGACGTGCTGCGCATGTCGCGCCCGAGCTCCTGCGCGCGCCGCCTCGACATCGAAGGACTCGACAATCTCAACGCGGCGCTGGCGGGCGGACGAGGCGTGGTCATGGTGGCCAGCCACCTCGGGCCGTGGGATGCCGGGCTTGTCGCCTTCAACGCCGGTACCGGCAGGGTGGCTGTGCTCGCCGAGGTGGTGCAGCCGCGCCGGTTGTTCGACCACCTGCGTCGCGGCCGTGCCCGGCTTGGTGTCAGCGTGATCCCCATCGACGTCGCCGCGATGCGCTCGGCCGATGCTGATGTCGCCCGGCGCATCGGTGCGGGCGCGCTGCGCCAGGTGTTCGGAGAGTTGCGCGGCAATGGCACGGTGGCGATCGCCATCGACCGTGACCTCACCGGCGTCGGCGTGCCACTGCAGTTCTTCGGCCAGCCCACGCCGATTCCGCTTGGCGTTGTCGACATCGCGATCCGTTGCAACTCCGCCCTCGTCCCGGCATGGTCGGTGCGCCACGGCGGCAGGCTCTGTCTGTCTGCGATGCCGCAGATCCCGTACGACGCCGACGCGCCGCGCGAGGCGGAAGTGCAGAGGGTCGCGCGCACGGTCCTCGCGGCATTCGAACCGGTGATCAAGCAGAACGCCGACCAGTGGCACGTGCTCGATCCCATCTGGCCGCAGCCTGCACCGATCCGCACGCGGTACTCCGCGCTGCGCCACGCACCCTTGCTGATCGCGCTCTTCTGCGCCGCACTGACGGCTGCGGGCATGAGCGGCTGGGGGCTTGGCCTCACCTCGTTCACCACGACACCGGACTGGTGGGTCAGGCCGGCTGTCGGGTCTGGGCTCGCCGCCGCCGCGCTGGTGGCACTTCCTGGGGTCCTGCTCTGGGCGCGCGTCAACCGCATCCGCTTCCTCGCCGCCGTGGGGCGCGCTGCCATGACCCTCACCACCGCGGCGCTGGTGACCGGCCTGAGCGGGGTGCTTCTCGGCGCGCTGCGCAACTGATCAGCTGAAGGCCGGCCGGGAGCGCGCCGCTCCATGGTGCCGTTGCAGAGTCCCCGGGGATGGCTGCATTGCTCGCGCTGGTCTCCGCAGTCGGGTATGGGATCAGCGACTTCAGCGGTGGGCTCGCGTCGCGTCGGGCCCCCGCGATCGCCATCGTGCAGGTGAGCAACGGCCTCACCCTGGTTCTCGCGCTGCTCGCGGTGACGCTGCTGCCGGGATCGGCCTATCACCTCGGTGACCTCGCCTGGGGACTCGCTGCCGGCACCGTCGGCCTGCTCGGTGTGGTGCTCCTCTACCGCGGGCTGGCCATCGGGCCGATGTCAGTGGTGGCACCGCTCACCGCGGTGCTCAGCGCCATGGTGCCGGTGATTGTCGGGGTCATTCGCGGTGAGCGCCCGGGCCTGCTTGCGCTCGGCGGCGTGGTGCTGGCCGTTCCCGCCATGGTCCTGGTCGGACGGGAATCGCGTGCACGCGTGGAAGCACCGATCAGCAGGGGCGCGGTGCTTGCGGCGCTAGCCGCCGGCATCAGCTTCGGCGGCTTCTACGTTCTGCTCGCCCAGACCGGTTCGGACGGCGGCGCCTGGCCACTGGTTGGCCAGCGGGCAGCCTCGGTAGTCATCCTCCTTGGATTCACCGCGGTCGCCCTACAGAGGGGCACCCCGGCGCTGCCGCGCGGTCGCCCCCTCGCCCTGGCCGTCGTCGCGGGCCTCACCGACTTCGTCGCCAACCTGAGCTACGTGCTCGCCACCCATCGCGGCCTGCTCGCGCTGGTCGCGGTGCTCAGCTCCCTGTACCCGGCGACGACCGTGATCCTGGCCCGGGCGATCCTCCACGAACGCCTCGCGCGCCCGCAGCTGGGCGGCCTTCTCCTGGCTGCGGTCGCCGTCGCGCTTATCGCCGCGTGAGAGTCGCGTCAGCGGGCGCGGGCGTAGTCCCCAATTGGGATCCCGGCCAGCTCGTCGCTGTCGTCCGAGAGGTCCGATCCGGCACCACTGAGCGGGGATCGGCCGGCGATCAGGTCGGCCATCTCCTCGCACCAGAAGGCAACGCCACAGAACTGGTAGGTGAAGAAGCCCTTCGACAGCGCCGGGCTGTTCTTCTCGAAGACCTTGTGGCCGAGCACCTGGAGCGTCCACCCGGCAAAGAACAGGGGCACGCCCACCTTTGGTCGAGCAACCATGAGCGGCATCGCCATGGTGACCGCAGGTATTCCAACCAGGTGGGTGGCGCGGACCCCGGTGGTGGTGTGCTGGGAGCGGTAGTACGCCATCTTCTCTTCGAAGGACGCGCTTCGCGGCGGGACTTCGGTGCCAGTAGCTATCGGTGTCAGCTCCATCACGGTGGAGTCCTCCCTTGGCCGCGCGGCGGCGTGGACGGGCGTTTCAAGGCGCTCCGCCGACGGAGCGCCTAGGTCACTCCTCAATTGTGCCGCACTGGGCCTGGCGAGGTTGGACCGATCGGGCGCCGCTGCCGGCATGCCATCATGCCCGGCCATGCGCGCCCAGCGGGTTGAATCGCTCGACGGTCCCGAGGGTCTCCGCCCCGCAGACATCCCCGAGCCCGCTGGCGATGGCCAGGTCGTCATCGCCGTGGCGGCAGCGGGCGTGAGCTTCCCCGACGTGCTGATGAGCCGCGGCCTCTACCAGACCAAGCCTCCGCTGCCCTTCGTGCCGGGTGTCGAGGTTGCGGGCACGGTGAGGAGCGCGCCCGGCGGCAGTGGGCTCGCCGCAGGCGATCGCGTCATGGCTGTGACCATGCTCGGCGGATTCGCGGAGGTGGCGGTCGCGCCCGCCGCCCTCACCTGCCCCCTACCGCCGCAGTTCAGCATGGAGCAGGGGGCAGGACTGCTCCTCAACTACCACACCGCCCACTTCGCGTTGACCCGACGAGCGCGCGTCGTCGCCGGCGAGAGCGTCGTGGTCCACGGCGCGGCGGGCGGTGTGGGCACGGCCGTCATCCAGGTCGCCAAGGCGCTCGGAGCGACTGTGGTGGCGGTGACCAGCAGCGCGGCCAAGGCCGACATGGCCCGCGGCGCCGGCGCTGATACGGTCATCGACAGCGGCGGTGATTGGGCCGCCGAGGTGCGAACCCTCAACGCTGGTCGCGGCGCCGACGTGATCGTCGATCCTGTCGGTGGCGATCGCTTCGACGAAAGCCTCCGCTGCCTCGCGCCGGGGGGCCGGCTGGTCGTCGTCGGCTTCACCGAGGGCCGGATTCCGACGGTTGCAGCCAACCGTCTGCTGCTGCGCAACATCTCCATCGTCGGTGCCGCCTGGGGCGCCTGGTTGGGCGGTGACCCCGCGCTGTTCCCGGCGACCGTCGCCGCGCTGCAGCCGCTGATTGAGGCCGGGCGGGTGACTCCTCCGGTCGGCGCCTCCTATCCCCTCGCCGACGCCGCCGATGCACTGCGGCTCATTGAGGACAGACGCGCGATCGGTAAGGTTGTGCTCACCGTCTGAGCGGCGTTGGCGCGGCAATCAAGGAGGAGTGGGCAATGGCGGATGCATCCCCCGAGTTGGCACCGGGCACTCCGTGCTGGGTTGACCTGAGCACCTCCGATCTCGTCGCCGGACGCCGCTTTTACGCAGGCCTGTTCGGCTGGACGTCGCAGGTCGCCGAGGATCCGCAGGCGGGTGGATACACGCTCTTTCACCTCGACGGCAAGCTCGTCGGCGGCGGGGGGCCACTCATGGACGGAGGCCACCCGGCGTGGAACACGTATGTCCGCACACTCGACGCCGTGGAGACGGCCGGCAAGGTGCGGGAGGCCGCCGGCCATGTGATCGTGGAGCCGTTGGACGTCATGGGGGAGGGAACCATGGCCGTGTTCCGCGATCCTGCCGGTGCGTTCTTCTCTGTCTGGCAGTACGGCCGCAACACCGGCGCCGAGGTGTTCAACGTCCCCGGCAGCCTGTCGTGGAATGAATTGGCAACCCGCGATCCGGCCGGTGCGCGCGCCTTCTACGCGGCGGTGTTCGACTGGGGCAGCAAGGGCGAGGACAAGGGGTACGTCGAATTCCAGGTCGACGGCAGGAGCATCGGCGGGATGATCGACATGAACGCACAAGGCCTCCCCGAGCAGATCCCGCCGCACTGGTTGGTGTACTTCACGGTCGCCGATTGCGACGCGGCAGCGGAGCGCGCGATGGACCTGGGGGGCACGACGCGCATGCCTGCCACGGACATCCCAGGGATGGGCCGGTTTGCGGTCCTCGCCGACCCCCAGGGAGCGGCGTTCGCTGTCGTCAGCCTGGCCCAGCCCTGACCGTCGGCTCAACTGTGCCACGGTAGGTCCGAAAACCGCCAGCGAAGCCGTCGCGTCAGCGGCCATGCTGGCGTCATGCACGACGACTTCGAGGCCTGCTACAGAGCCATCGTCAGCCGGGACGCGCGATTCGACGGCCGCTTCTTCACCGCGGTCACCAGCACCGGCATCTACTGCCGGCCGATCTGTCCCGCCCAGACGCCCAAGCGGGCCAACGTGCGGTTCTATTCCAGCGCAGCCGCTGCGCAGGCAGCGGGCTTCCGCGCCTGCCTGCGCTGCCGGCCGCATCTCGCTCCGGGAACGGTCCAGCCCGCCGGCGGTGATCGGGTCGTCGACCGAGCGCTTCGGCTGATCGCATCGGGCGCCGCCGACGGCGGGGCGGGAATCGCCGCCCTGGCCCGCCGGC
>CATPBU010000158.1 GCA_955652455.1 Candidatus Dormiibacterota bacterium | reverse complement strand
GTCTCTGCGAACGACCCCGCGGCGGCCAGGATCGCCCCGGCCGCGGAGCGGCCGTCCACCTCGATGGCTGCGATCACCGCTTCCCGCAACCCCGGATCACCCGCCATCAGGACCCCGGTCTCGACCAGCTCCGCCTCGGCCGAGCGGTCGCGGCGACGCAGCTCCGCCGCGAGGTCGTCGAGCTGCGCAGCCGACGCGCTCAACGCCGCGAGGGCGACCTCAACCGCGGCGGCGCGCTGCGCCTCCGGAAGAGGTTGCGCATCGGCAGTGGAGCTCACCGGGTCGAGCCGGCGCACGACACCCACGGCGATACCGGGCGACGCGGCCACGCCGCGCAGTTCCCGCACCGGTCAGTCCGTCTGTGCGACGGCCCGTTGCAGCGCGCGAATTGCCAGTGCCGCTGACGTCGCGCCCGGGTCCTGGTGACCAATCGACCGCTCGCCGAGGTAGGACGCGCGGCCCTTGCGAGCCTGCATCGGCACGGTCTCGCGCATCCCCTGCTCGGCGGCCGCTGCCGCGTCCGCCAGGTTGTCGTCGAGCGATCGGCCTGCCTGCACACCGTCGGCCAGTGTCCTGATCGCCGGGTCGAGGGCGTCGACCATGGTCTTGTCGCCGAGCTGGGCAGCGCCAAGGTCCACGATCGCCGCCAACCCCGCCTGCAGCGCGGCCACCAGCGCCGCGTCATCGAAGCTGGCCGAATCGCCAAGGCTGCGTCCGGCCCGGCGCAGGAACGATCCCCAGAGCGGGCCACTCGCTCCACCCACGGTGGAGACGAGCGTCTTGCCCGCGAGGATGAGCACCGGACCGGGGGCGGTGTCGCTGCTCCCGGCGAGCACCGTCACCACGGCCTGGAAGCCTCGAGTCAGGTTGATGCCGTGGTCACCATCGCCGATGGCCGCATCCAGCTGGACCAGGTAATCGCGTTCGGCCGTGACCGACGCTGCGATCTCACTCATCCAGGTGGTGATGGTGGCGGCATTCATGGATGTGATGGCGAGCAAGGCTACCTCACACTCCCCAGCGCAGTGCCGCGGTGTGCACCGGTGCGTCCCACAACCCGGTGAGATCGTCGTCGAGCTCGAGGACGGTGAGGGAGGCGCCGGCCATCTCCAGCGAGGTGATGTAGCTGCCGACCAGGTTGCGGGTCACGGTGAGCCCCGCCGATCGGAGCAGCTGCTCGATCTCTCCGTAGAGAAGGTACAGCTCGAGCAGCGGGGTGCCGCCCATGCCGTTGACGAAGGCAAGCACGTTGCCGCCGGACCGCGGCTTGAGGTCGGAGACCACCGCATCGACCATCACCGCGGCGAGGTCGTGCGCACTCATCCACGGAGCGCGCCGCCGACCGGGCTCGCCGTGGATGCCGACACCGACCTCGATCTCGCCCTCGGGGAGGTCGAAGATCGGCGATCCGGATGCCGGCGGGACGCACGAGGACAGCGCCACGCCGAACGAGCGGGCGCGCTCGTTGACACGTCGTGCCACCGCGGCGACCGCGGCGACAGGGTCACCCCGCTCCGCCGCCGCGCCGGCGATCTTCTCGAGGAGCACGGTCGCGCCGACGCCGCGCCGACCGGCCGTGTACAGCGAGTCCTGCACGGCGACGTCGTCGTCGACGAGCACCGACTCGACAGCGATGCCGTCGTCGGCTGCCTCGTCGGCGGCCATCTTGAAGTTGAGCACGTCGCCGGTGTAGTTCTTGACGATGTGGATGACGCCGGCACCACCGTTGACGGCGCGCGTCGCCGCCAGCATCTGGTCGGGGACAGGTGAGGTGAAGACCTCGCCGGGGCAGGCCGCGTCGAGCATCCCCTTGCCGACGAAGCCGCCGTGCAGAGGCTCGTGCCCCGAGCCCCCGCCCGAGATCAGTGCGACCTTGCCCTGGCGCGGCGCATCGGCGCGGACCAGGATCTGCGCCTCCGCGTCGTAGCGCAGAAGATCTGAATGCGCGGCCGCGAGGCCGGCGAGCGACTGCTTGACGACCAGGTCCGGGTCGTTGATGAACTTGCGCATGTGTCCGATAACTGCTGCCATGGTGGTCTCCTCCCCAGCGGCCGCGGCGGGTGCCGCGTGCTAAATACTTGTCGGGTTGGTCACCGCGTGGCCAACAAGGGTGGATTCGACATTATCGAATCGGCTTCCAGAATCTACGCTCAGCGGCAGCGGGTTGTCAACAGGGTGTGCTCGTCCGGTACCCCCGTTACACCGCCTCCTCTGTGAAGCGGGTGGTCGACGTCCGTCATGAGGGACGCTTCACGCGCCTCTCGCGGACACGGCTGGCTGGATCAGGTCGCCGCTTCTATTCTGGTCGAGGCCATAGGCCCGATAGAGGAGTTCGACGGGATGCACCGCCGTCACGTCGGTTCCATGCGCGATCTGCCAGCGGCATGTCTCGCTGTCGCAGGCGGCGACGTCGGCTCCGCTTGCCGCGATGTCAGTGAACAAGCGTTGCCCGACCGCCATGGAGATGGCGTACTTCTCCTTCTTCAGCCCGTAGGTGCCGGCAATGCCACAGCAGTCAGCGTCGAGCTCGATGACCTGGAGGTTCGGAACGAGTGCAAGGAGGTCGAGGGCGGGTTTGCCGATGCCATGGCCGCGCTGCTGGCAGGGAGCGTGGTAGGGGACAGTCAGGGGCAACGGTCTGAAGTCGGTGAGAAGCTCCCCGCGCTCGTGCAGGCTGAGCAGGAACTCGCACAGGTCGTAGGTGGCCTCGCTGACCGCCACAATGTCCTGGCCTTCGACGTCGAGAATCTCGCGCGCTTCGCGTTTCAGCATGAGGCCGCAACTTGTCGAGTTCGCGACGATGGGCAGTCCCTGGCGAGCGTACGGTGCCAGGTGGGCGACGAGTCGACGGACGTATCCGCGTGCCGCCGGGAAGTTGCCGTTCGACTGGAGCGGGAGACCGCAGCAGTCCTGCGGCGGAACGATGACACGAAAGCCGTTGTGTTCGAGGACCGCGACGACCATCTCCCCGAGGAGGGGTTCGTAGTAGTTGGTGCCACAGCCGTGGAAATAGACGACGGCAGGCGCACCGGTCGTGCCCATGTGCCCGCGTGATCGCTTCTGGAATGTTCGCCCGGCGAATCGTGGCATCGGCGCGTCGCGGTGGATTCCAAAGACTCTCTGCACCAGCGCACGCACGCCGCGGTTGTGCAGCGCCCAGTTCGCCAACGGAGCCACAGGGGTGCCCAACCGTCCGAGAACACTGGGGCGCGCGATCAACTGGTTGCGCAGCGGCACACCCCGCTTTTCCCAGAGCTTCGCCCGGGCCCGCGAGTTGATCTCGGCGATCTTGACATCGTGAGGGCAGACCGTTGTGCAGATTCCGCATCCCGAGCAGTAGTCGACGGATGCGTCCGATGAAGGAGCGGCGCCCCTGTACCGTTCCGCCTGCGGGCCGACGTACTTGGGGCCGGGGAACAGAGGTGTGACGTGCGAGACGGGACAGAACGACTCGCAGATCGTGCACTTCACACAGTGATCGAGAGAATCGCGGATCAGATCGCTCATCCGATCGGCTCGACGGTCACCGGATCAGGTGCCAGGATTGCCTGCGCGGCACCGTACCCCGTGGCGACACTGATCCCGGTGCCTGACTTCTCCTTCCACGACACCGCTCCGCGGAGAACGGCTCCGGCCGCATACAGGTTCTTATACACGGGGCCTCCGCTGCTGTTGACCGGCCGAAGCAACTCGTCAACCGCAACGCCGGCGCCGGCAAGCGGCTGAGCGTCGAAATAGCGGGGCAGGAAGCGAGGGCGCCCGGTGTCGGGGACGCCGGCGACGGGCAGGTCGAAGACGGTCTCACGCGTGGTGCCCCACGAGTCGAGCTCCAGGCCGCCGCTGGCGAAGCCCCCCGACGCGAGCACGACGGATCGTGCCCGGTGCGACACGGTGCCCGCGGCGCTGGCCACGTCAACAGCCTCGATCCGCCCGCCGCCGGCTGTTGCGCCAACAACCGTGGCGCCGATCACCAGCCGCGCTCCTGCCTCGCGCAGCGCCGCCGTCAGGGTGTCGAAGAGGCGCATCCCGGGCACCGACGGTGGCGGGGTCGGCACTTCGAACACGTGTCGGCCCAATCTGCTCTCGAGCTCCTGCAGGATGTGGTCCGCTCGCCGCCGTCCCAACACGGCCGGCAGGCCGACGCGTTCATCGGGCTCGAGGCTGCGCTCAAGCGAGCCGGCGAGCCACTCACCGAGGTTGTGGTTGTCGAATCGGTCGGCGAGAAGCCGGCCACCGAGGTCACCGACGAGCGCGCTGGGTGGTTCAAGCACGATCGCGCGTGCGGCGAGCGGCAGTCGGAGTCGAGCATGACCCAGGTTGTCGGCGAGAAGCGTTGGATGGAAGTCCTTGAATCCGCGGAGGCCGACAAACACGAAGCTGCCTCCGTCGCGCAGGTCGCCGCCGAGCATTGTCCGCGGGGCAAGGGCGGAGGGCTTGGCCACGCCGATGGCTGTCGGCAGCAGCAGATTCTCCTCGAGGCCGCCCTCGTAGCCCATGTCCGCAACACGCCGGCTGAACCATTCCAGCGAACCGCGGAGCACCTCGGGAGACAGGCGTCCGTAGGGATGACCGGGTGAGCGTGCCACGAGCTTGTCAAGGGAGTTGGCGGGACGCTCGACCCGCTCCTCCCCGATGTAGCCGAGCACGTCGATCGTCGCCGGCGCGAGGTGGATGGCACCCGCTCCTCTGGCAACGACGAGCACCTTCTGTCCCTGTTCGCTGAGACGCAGTGCGGCGCACAGACCTGCGAGGCCTGCACCGACGACCACCGTGTCGTAGCTCATGCCGGCAGGTGCTCGACGTCGAGGATGCCCTGAAAGATCCAGTCATCGAGCCTCGACTGGCGCAGCTGATCGCCGTGCAGGATGGGATGCAGACCCTTCCATCGTTCCTCGAGGAAGTCGAGAAGCGCTCGATTCGCTTCGGCATGGTCGACGCGGCCGCCGTGATGGAGCAGACCGGTTGCGCGATAGATGCAGAAGCCGCCCTGGCAGGGCCCCATCGCCAAGCGCAGGAGACGGCGAATGTCGTCAAGGCTCGTGGTCGCGCGGCGATCGATCGTCTCCTCGAGCCTGGTCCTTGTGATCAGCTCGCACTCGCAGATGATCTCCTCGGCCTGCGGGACCGGCTCGCGGGCGGCGAACCGCGCGCCCAGCCCGTACATGGTGTGACTCTCGGATCCCGACAGGGGCTCGTCGGCTGTCGTACACAGCCGTTGCACGCCCAGCTGTTGGCAGACCGCATCGACGGCATGCTCCGCCATCAGGCGGAACGTCGTGGTCTTGCCGCCGGTGATGGTCAGGAAGCCTGCGACGCCTTCGCGCGCGTTGTGGTCCAGGAGAGCATGCGAACGCGTCACGTCGCGTGTGGCGGCGTCGTCCTTGGTGTCCTCGAAAAGGGGCCGCACGCCAGCCCAGGCGTGCAGGGCACGGGCTTGGCGAAAGCCGGGCACAAGCTTCTCCCCCTCATCGAGAAGCAGGTCGACCGCGTCCTGCCTCACCTCCGTCTCGTCGGGGTCTGGGACGTACACGTCGGTGGTCCCGATCACGCATACAGTGCGGATTGGCTGCAGAATGTCTCCGTCGGCCGGACGTTTGCAGCGGTTGATGACCGTGTTCACGAGCCGATGATTCATCGCGATCATCACGCCCATGCCCGCACGGACGTTGACCTTGCAGCCGGCAAGTTGGGCGATCTGACCGGCCCAAGCGCCCGCGGCGTTCACGACAACAGTTGCGTGAATACGTAGCTCCTCGCTGCTGCGCTCATTGCGAACGCGCGCTCCTACCACGCGCTGGTCGACGACCTCCAGGTCGAGCAGGCGATGGTATGGAAGGACTCGGGCGCCGTGCTCCTCGGCCGAGCGAGCGCAGCTCCAGACCAGCTTCCAGGGGTCGAGGGCTCCATCCGGCACGACGAAAGCACGCCGGATCTCCGGGTTGAGACGAGGCTCACGCCGAAGCGCCTCCGCGGCCGGTATCTCGTCGGCGGGGACCCCGGTCGCCCGGCAGCCCTGCAGGAACAGATCGCCATACTCCGGGTCATCCCACGGGGTGGCGACGAAAAGGCCGCCCGTGTCCTCAATGCAGTCCGATGCAATCCGGCGGAGTATCCGGTTCTCCGCGATGCACTCCACGGCCGCCGGCGGGTCCTTGACTGCGTAACGGCCTCCTGAGTGAAGAAGGCCGTGAAACCGCCCGGTGGTTCCGTCGGCGAGATCACGTCGGTCCACCAGGATGGTGGAGAAACCGCGCAGCGCAGCATCGCGTGCGACACCCGCGCCGGTCGAGCCGCCGCCGATGACGAGCACATCCGCCTCAAGCGACATCACCGACGTCGCCTTCTAGGCCGGATGCTCTTCCTCTTGGCCCTCAGCGAAATCGCGCTTGGTACCGGGTCGCTCCGGGTGAAGCTCCGGCGTCTCCTCGCCTTCCGCGAAGCTGCCTTCGTGCGCGTGCTTGTGCTCCTCCTGCCCTTCGGCGAAGTCCTCTCTCTCTTCGGGGTTCTCTGGATGATGCTCGGTTTCCTCCTGCCCCGTGGCAAAGGTTCCCTCATGCGTGTGCTCATCCTCGCCCGCTGCTGGGACGCCCTCAGGCTCGTCGGGCTGGTCGTGACCTTGGCCCGTCATCGTGGCCCTCCTTTCTTTCAGGGTAGCTATCCGGTCCGCAATTCGGTCGCGTGTCGTCCCTTTGGGGAACCCGGTCGGCGCCGATGAAAGCGCCGCCGCCGAGTTCCCTGCCGGAGAGAAAGCTTCGATCTACAGCACCCGCTTCAGGGCTGCGTCAATCGACCCAGTCGAATGTTCGAGTGACCGCCTTCTTCCAGAGCGAGTATTCCCTCGCGACGTCGGCCTTATCCATGCTGGGCTGCCACTCTTTGTCCTTGCCCCAGTTCTCGCGCAGATCCTCGACCTCCGCCCAGAAGCCGACCGCGAGACCGGCGGCGTAGGCGGCACCGAGGGACGTGGTCTCGGCCACGGTCGGCCGCACAACGGGCACGCCGAGCACGTCCGACTGGAATTGCATGAGCGTCTCGTTGTACACCATGCCGCCATCCACCTTCAGCGATGTCAGCGCGACCCCGGAGTCGGCATTCATGGCGTCGACAATTTCACGCGTCTGCCACGCGGTGGCCTCGAGCGACGCGCGCGCGATGTGACCCTTGTTGACATAGCGTGTCAGGCCGGCAATCACACCGCGGGCGTTCGACTTCCAGTACGGAGCGTAGAGGCCTGAGAACGCCGGCACGAAGTACGCGCCGCCGTTGTCCTCAACGGTCTTGGCGAGCACCTCCACCTCCTCTGAGGTCGAGATCATGCCCAGGTTGTCTCGCAACCACTGAACGAGCGCGCCAGTGATGGC
>CATPBU010000157.1 GCA_955652455.1 Candidatus Dormiibacterota bacterium | reverse complement strand
TGAGGGACGCCTCGACTCGCAGACCGCCGCGGGCAAAGCGCCGGCCGAGGTGGCTCAGCGCGCCCGCCGCACCGGGGTCCCCTGCATCGCGGTCTGCGGGGCGGTCGCCGGCGCTGAGGAGCTGTTCACCGCCACCATCGGGCTCGACCAGCTCGGCGAGGACCCATATCGCCACACCCGCTCACTGCTCAGACTCGCCGCCAGAAGCGCAGTCGAGATGGCCGGCTAGCAGGATCCCGTCGCGCAGCGACAGCGGCGCGCGAGGCGCGCCGAGGAGTGGGGTGTATCAGGTCGAATTCATTTCGACCTGATGAGGGGCGAGGATCTGCCTCGCCCCTGTTTAGACGTAAACCGGCGAGAGCCACTCCGCGTATTTTTCATTGCGGCCGCTGACGATGCTGTTGTAGAGGTCCTGGATACGCATGGTCAGCGGGCCCGGTTCGCCGTCGCTGATGCGCCGCCGGTCGATCTCGATGACCGGCGCAACCTGGGCGCCGGTGCCGCACAGGAACACCTCGTCGGCCGCGTACAGCTCACTGCGGTCGATCGACCGCTCGAGCACGTCCAGCCCGAGTTCTTCGCGTGCCACGTGCATCAGTCCCTGGCGAGTGATCCCCTCGAGGATGTTGTCCGCGGGCGGCGGCGTGACGATCACGCCCTGGCGCACGATGAAGATGTTCTCGGCACTGCCCTCGGACACGTGCCCGTCCATGGTCAGCAGGATGGCTTCGTCGAAGCCCGCCTGGAGCGCTTCCGATTTGGCGAGCGCGCTGTTGACATAGATCCCGGTGCACTTGGCGCGCGCGGGCGCCATGGTGTCGTCGACGCGTCGCCACGAGCTGACCATGCAGCGGATCCCACCGGTGCCGACGTAGTCGCCCATCGGCGCAGTACAGATGGCGAAGCTCTCCGCGACGTCGTGCAGCTTGACGCCGATGATCTCCGCCGACTTGAAGATCAGCGGACGGACGTACACATCCTCGCGGTAGTGGTTGCGGCGCAGCAGGTCGTTGGTGATCACGCACAGTTCCGCCGTCGAGAGCGGCACCTCCATCTGCAGGATTCGCGCATTTGAGCGCATCCGGTCGAAGTGCTCGGGCATGCGCAATGTGTAGAGCTGCTCGCGCTCGGCGTTCCAGTAGGCGCGGATCCCCTCGAACACCCCGGTTCCGTAGTTGAGGCCGTGGGTGAGCAGCCCCACCTTGGCATCTCCGTACTGGCAGAGGCGCCCGTCGAACCAAACCCACGAGGTCTCGCGGCGCGTGACGACGTCTGGCGATGTGCCGGCTGCTGTCTGGGTCATGGCAGCAGCGTACAACCCCGAGCAGGGCGTGCAACCAGATCTGCGGCTTCCAAGCGGCAACCGACCTGCCGGATACGCTCTGATATGCTGATCAGCGCAGCAACCTGGTCCCATACCGCTCATTGCGATGTGATGGGATGCGAGGCCAGGGACGTGGAGGAGTAATGACCGACGTTGTCAGGGCTCAGCGTGTGTCGCTGCCGCCGGCCCGCTCGATCCGCTGGAACCCGAGCCCGCAGAAGCTGCGCGAGCTCACCGCGAAGATGCCCAACGCCAGGTTGACGGAGTTCGACAACTACAACGTGCAAACCCGGGTGGTGTCCCGAAGCAAGAGCAGTACGTACATCATCACGGACTCCCCTGAGGAGCACACCGACCAGACCCTCTCCATCGAGGTTGGCCGGCACATCGCGATGCTCCAGGAGGAGCACATCCGCGAGCGCGACATGGTCGTCGTCGACGGCTACATCGGCAATGACCCCCGACAACGCGTTCGAGCCCGTCTCTTCATCGACGCGGCCGCCGCCAACGTCGCCGGCATGCAGCGTTGGCTGTATTTCGACAACGAAGGACGGGGTGGCGAGGATTGGAATCCTGAATTGACCGTCATCTACACGCCGAAGCTCGAGGCGCCGAGCTATCCCGACAACCGGCTGATCGCAGTCGACCTCGCCAATGGGGTGACCCGAGTCCTCAACAGCGATTACTTCGGCGAGTCGAAAAAGGGCGGACTGCGAATGTGGAACAAGCTCACCTATGACCAAGGTGGGCTGTCGCTGCACGCCGGCTGCAAGGTGATCCCGACCTCAAGAGGCGAGCAGACGATGCTGATCGTCGGGCTGTCCGGCACCGGCAAGACCACCACCACGTTCACCCGCCAGAACGACTCCAAGCCGGTGCAGGATGACTTTGTCGCGCTGTACCCGGGCGGCCGCATCGCGGCCACGGAAAACGGCTGCTTCGCCAAGACCTTCGGGCTCGATCCCAAGGACGAGCCGACCATCTTTGGCGCGGTATGCAAGCCGGAGGCATACCTGGAGAACGTCTCCATGGACAAGAGCGGGAAGGTCGACTTCTTCGACACCGCATACACGCAGAACGGCCGCGCCGTGTTTCAGATGGATGCCCTGGGCTGGCACCGTGACGCCCGCGAGGTCACCAGCGTCAACCAGCTGCTCATCCTCAATCGCAACGAGAACATCATCCCGGTGGTGGCCAGGTTGAAGCGCGAGCAGGCGGCGGCGTACTTCATGCTCGGTGAGACCCAGGGCACGTCGGCGGGAGGCAAGGAGGAGGCGGGCAAGTTCCTCCGCGTGCCCGGCACCAATCCGTTCTTCCCGCTGTGTCACGAACAGCAGGGCAACCGGTTCCTCGAACTGATCGACAGCTGCCGGTTCGAGGTCTTCCTGCTCAACACCGGCCGCGTCGGCGGGCCGCCCGACAACGACAGCAGCAAGAAGGTGACGATTCCCTACTCGAGCGCGGTGGTCAAAGCAATCGCCGAGGGCACCATCGAGTGGGAGGCTGACGCCGACTTCGGCTACCAGGTGGCCCGCTCCGTGCCGGGCGTCGACGACCCCGAGATCCTGCAGCCGCGGCGCCTCTATGAACGCACCGGGCGCGTCGATGAGTACAACACGATCGTCGAGCGTCTGCGCGCGGAGCGGCGTGACTTTCTCGCCAAGTACCCCGGCCTGAACCCGGAGATCGCCAGCGCGATCACGGCGTAGCCAGACCCCGCAGATCCAGCAGGACAGCGGCGTGTCCCCGATATCCTCTCGCGGTGTCTGATCGCGCCCGCCGCCTGTCAGCAGCGCTGGCCGGGGTCGCCGTCGACATCGGTGCGCTACGCGAGTCCAAACCCTTCCGCAGGCTCAGTGCCGGACAGCTGGTGTCGCTGATCGGCCGGCAGATCACCACCGTCGCGGTGCCGTACCAGGTCTACGCCATGACCGGCTCCCCGGTGCTCGTCGGGCTCCTCGGTGTGGCCCAGGTGGTGCCGCTGGTGAGCGTGTCACTGGCCGGTGGCAGCATTGCCGACCGCGTCGACAGGCGGCGCCTGCTGCTGGTCACCCAGGGGCTGCTCGGCCTGTGCTCGCTGGCGCTGCTCCTTGGCGCGCTGGGTCATCCGCCCGTGGTGTTCGTTTTCGTCATCGTCGCGCTCGCCTCGTCGGTGGCAGCGCTCGACTCGCCGACGCGCACCGCCATGCTGCCCAACCTGGTCTCGCCGGAGCGGCTCGCCGGTGCGCTGTCCATCAACGTCGCGATGTTTCAAAGCTCCCTGATCGCCGGCCCGGCTCTGGGTGGGATCGTCATCGCTCACGTAGGGCTGGCCGGCGCGTACCTGGTGGATGCCGCCAGCTTCGCCGCGGGTCTGCTCGCCGTGTGGCTTCTCCCACCACAGCCGCCGAGGTCGACCGTGCGCGAGCCGATGATCGCCGCGCTGAGGCGGGGCTTCGCGTACATCCTCCGCCGCAAGGTCATCCTCGGCAGCTACGCGATGGACCTCAGCGCCATGATCTTCGGTCTCCCGCGGGCGGTCTTCCCAGTGCTGGCCGCCACGACCTTCCACGCCGGCGCGCAGGGGCTCGGGTATCTCTACGCCGCTCCAGGGGTTGGCGCGGTGCTGGCTGCGCTGAGCAGCGGATGGCTCTCGCGCTCGAGCCGGCTGGGACGTGTGGTGGTGGTGTCCATCGCTGTGTGGGGGTTGGCGATCATCGCCTTCGGCTTGGTCACCTCGCTGTGGATCAGCTTGCTCTGGCTGGCCGTCGCCGGCGCCGCGGACTCGATCAGCGCCGTGTGCCGCAACACCATCCAGCAGACGCTGACGCCCGACGAGCTGCGCGGCCGCCTGACCGCGACGTACTTCATGGTCGTCGTCGGCGGTCCGTTCATCGGCGACTTCGAGGCGGGCCTGGTCGCCGGGGTCACGTCCGCGCAGGTGTCGGTGGTGTCAGGGGGTGTGCTGTCGCTGGTCGGCCTGGTTGCGGCGGCCGTCGCCTTCCCCCAGGTGTGGAATTACCGCGGTCGCGCCACCGACGCGCCGCCGGCGTTGGGTGACGACGCCCTCGCCGGCCCTCCCGTGTAAGGTGCCTGTCCAACTAGGGTGATTTGAGGGAAGTCGACAGTTGTGAGCATCGAACCGACGCAACCGCGCACCGACCCGCGGCGGCTCACCGTGGCGCCGCCCGTCGGCGAGGTGCCGTCGACGATGCTCGCTCAGGTGATCCGCCGTGAGCGGTACGGAGATCCCATCGAGGCTTTCCAGGTGGAGGAGGTGTCCACCCCGCGCCCCGGGCCCGGCGAAGCGCTCGTCTACGTCATGGCGGCCGGAATCAACTACAACACCGTCTGGGGTGCGCTGGGCCGGCCCGTCGACGTCATCGCGGCGCGGCAGAAGGCGGGTGCCAGCGAAGACTTCCACATTGGTGGCAGCGACGCCTCAGGCATCGTGTATGCGGTCGGCGATGGAGTCGGCAACGTGCGCGTTGGCGACCGGGTGGTGGTGCACTGCGGGCAGTGGGATGCCGACGACGCGTATATCGCCGCCGGCGGCGACCCGATCACAGCGCCGAGCACGCGCATCTGGGGCTACGAGACCAACTGGGGCAGCTTCGCGCAGTTTGCCCTGGTGCAGGCCCATCAGCTGCTGCCCAAACCGGAGCGATTAAGCTGGGCGGCGGCGGCGTCGTACGTGCTGGTTGGTGCCACGGCGTACCGCATGCTGTGCAGTTGGGAGCCACATACGGTCCGCCCCAACGATGTCGTCCTGGTGTGGGGCGGCAGCGGCGGGCTCGGCTGTCAGGCGATCCAGATCGTCAAGGCGCGCGGGGGTATCCCGGTGGCGGTCACATCAGGGCCGGAGCGCGGCGCGTTCTGCGTGTCCCTTGGCGCCGCCGGTTACATCGACCGCAGCGACTTCGATCACTGGGGCCTGCCGCCCGACTGGCGCGACAATGACGCGTACGGCAAGTGGGCGGCCGGGGCGCGCGCCTTTGGCAAGGCGATCTGGGACGTTCTCGGTGAGAAGCGCAGCCCTCGAATCGTCTTCGAGCATCCAGGCGAGGCGACCATCCCCACCTCGATCCTGGTGTGTGACAACGCCGGCATGGTGGTGATCTGTGCGGGGACGACCGGTTACCACGCAGCGGTCGACCTGCGGTACCTGTGGATGCGTAGCAAACGACTACAGGGCTCGCATTTCGCCAACGACGAAGACGCGGCAGCGCTCAACCAGTTGGTGACGAGCGGTGCCGTGGACCCGTGCCTGCGCCGAACCTTCGCGTTCGACGAGGTCGGCCTTGCGCACCAACTCATGCACAAGAATCAGCACCCGATGGGCAACATGGCGATCCTCGTCGGGGCGACAGACGAGAACCAGGTGGACACCTAGCCAGTTATCGCGGCACGGACGCGGACGACGAGTTGCTCCGGCGTCTCCGTCGCCAGCTCGAGGCGCTTGCCGCTGCGCAGCCAGTCGAGCTCTTGGACGGTGAGGTGACCCGAGAGGTCGCGCGGCAGGCGCGCCGGTGCCCCCTCGATGAGCTGGGCGCGCTTGCCGGCGATCTCACCGGGGTTGATGCCGGCGTCGCCGACGTCGGCGCCGCGGTCGCGGAGGTCGACGGCGATGGCGCACCCGGCGGGATCGCAGTCGTGGATGACCGCCACCGTGACACCGTCGACGTGGACAGGCACCTCGCCGGCCGTCAGCACGCGCGCGTCGCCGAGATGCTCGCGGTTGGCGATGAGCATGGCAGCCGTCTCTGCGCGGTCGCAGATCACCACGGGTGCGCCGGACCCGGCCTCGGCCCGTGGCGGTTGGGTGGTGGTAATCAGCCCGGGCGGGGAGTGGCCGCCGGCAGAGAGTTGTGCCTCGAAGTCGGCGAATGAGATCGCCAGCAGCCGGGCAAGTGGCGGCGGTCGGCGCTCCTGGAGGTGGGTGATCGCTCCGAGGGCGACGAGCAGGACGCCGAGGCCGCCGAGCACGATCAGCACAGCCCGGTTGGCGATGATGATCCCGACCAGGATGAGCACCAGCCCGAGTCCCACCTCGCCGCTGGCGATGCGCACCGGCGCTGTTTCGACGTCGGCGCACACGGCGTAGTACAGCTGACGCGGCGTGAACCACCACCCGCCCTCGTGGAGGCGCACCGCCGCGGCAGCGATGCGCTCATCGGTGACCTCGACCGCCATGGCGCGCCAGTCTGGCACGCTTGCTGCGAGGCGGCCCGGGCGACGCGGACAATCGGCGCGATGAGCGGCGCCTTCTACATCCGCGACGGCGACCGCTTCACCTCCACCGATTGGGCTCGCGGTCCGTGGGACCCGAACTTTCAGCACGCCGGCCCGCCGGCGGCGCTGCTGGCCCGGTCGATCGAGCGGCTCGACGGCGCCGCCGACTTCGCGGTGGCGCGATTCACCGTGGAGATCATGCGCAGCGTGCCGATCACAACTCTGACGGCGGAGGCGCGGCTCACCCGTCCCGGTCGCAGCGTGCAACTCGCCGAAGCAACGCTGAGCGATGGCGAGGGGCGGGTCGCCGTCGCACGAGCCTGGCGAGTCCGGCGCGCCGACACGGTGACCGAGCAGACGCCGCTCGAGCCGCCGCCTTTCGCCGGGCCGACCGAGGTGCCGGCGTTCGAAGGTTTCGACCCTTGGAATGGTCCGAGCTACTTCTCGGCTGTGGAGTGGCGGTTGGTCGCGGGCGAATTCCTTCGTCCTGGCCCTGCAACCGTATGGATGCGGATGCGCGGCCAGCTCGTCGAGGGCGAGGACCCGTCGCCGCTGACCCGCGTCCTGGTCGCCGCGGACTCGGGCAACGGGGTGAGCATGGAGCTGTCG
>CATPBU010000156.1 GCA_955652455.1 Candidatus Dormiibacterota bacterium | reverse complement strand
CGCTCGCACTGCCCGGCCCGGCGATCGACCGCGCCGGAGCAGCCGCCGATCTCCTGGCCACCGATCTCTTCGTCCTCGACGGCTACGTCTTCACCATCGAGGTACAGCGACGGCTCCGGGCAAAGGCGCCGCTGATGGTCGTCGACGACCTCGGGCTTCCCACCGCCGCAAACCTGGCTGTGAATCCGTCGGCGGGCGGCGAGCGTCTGCGTCCCGAGGGCGCTGACGCCTTCGTCGGCGGCGCCGACTACGCATTGCTGAGCTCGGACTTCATCGCTGCCCGCCTGTCCGTCATGGAGCGCGGGCACCCGCCGCGGACCGCTCTGGTATCGACGGGTGCCACCAACCTCCTCGACATCACTGCAGCCTTCGTGAAAGAGATCCTGGCGCGGGACGCGACGGTCGACGTGCTCGCCGTCCTCGGCCCCCAGTCCATTGGCACCGAGCTGCCCGACGATCCGCGCCTCCAGGTGTTGGTCGCCCGGTCGAGCCTCGCCGACGCCCTTGCCCGGGCCACCGTGTACGCCGGCACCGCCGGCACCACCGCCCTGCAGGCTGCGTGCGTCGGTGTTCCCGCCGTAGTCACTGCGGCAGTGCCGAACCAGGAGGGGCCGGCGACCGCGCTGGTCGCAGCGGGATGTGCGGTCGCTGCCGCGCCCGCGGAGCTGGTCCGGGAGAGCCTCCGATTGCTCGACGACGACAGCGGGCGCGTTCGGATGGCCGAGGCTGGCCGAGCTCTAGTCGACGGTCAGGGCGCGACCCGCCTTGCCGATCGGGTTCTCCGCCTGGTCCGCGCCCCGGCTGCCTGATGCGCGCCCTGGTCCTCGGTTGCGGATCCATCGGCGGCCGGCACGCCGCCAACCTGACCGCGCTGGGCGTCGAGGTCGTCGTCTCCGACATAGACGCGCAGGCTGCCGAGGCCGTGGCCAGCCGCTGTCGCGCGACGGCGGTGACGCGCCAGGCTGCGCCGCCCTGTGATCTGGTGGTTGTGGCGACCCCGACCTCGGAGCACATTCGCGACCTGCAATGGGCGTTGGAACGCGGCGCCGATGTGTTCGTCGAGAAACCGCTGGCCGCATCCCGGGAAGGGCTCGCCCGGGCCCGGGCATTGGCGGCAGGCCACCCCGAGCAGAACATCATGGTCGGCTGCAGCCTGCGTTTCTCAGAGGGGTTCGCTGCCCTCTCGGCGAACCTCTCCGCAGTGGGCAGGCCGGTCGCGCTCCTCGCCGACTACGGCTGGTGGCTGCCGAGTTGGCGTCCGAGAAGCGACTACCGCCGCCAGTACAGCGCGCAGCGCGCACTTGGCGGTGGCATCGTCCTCGATGCCATCCACGAGATCGACTACACCCTCGAGCTCCTCGGGCCGGTGCAGGACGTCTTCGGGCGCTGCGCCTCGACCGGCACCCTTGAGGTGGACGTGGAGGACGTCGCAGACATCTCCATCAGGCACCGCAACGGCGTCCAGTCGGCGATCCACCTCGACTACCTGCGCCGCAGCTATTCGCGCAGCTGCACGGTGATCGGCACCGATGGGCAGATCATCTGGGACGTGCCCAGGGGAGTCGTCGAGCTCACTCGGCGAGCCGGGACCACACCCGAGCAGCTCGCGGTTTCTGTCGACTCTGACCCCAACGCTCAATACATGGCCGAAATGCGACGGGTCATCGCGACGGTGGGGACGCACGGCGCGGAGTCCTGGAATGACATTGAGCGCGCGTCGGCCTCAGTGGAGGTCGCCATGACCGCCCTCCACGGCCCGGCCCGGCACAACACGGTCGCGGTGATCCAGGCGCGGATGGGGTCGACGCGCTTCCCCGGCAAGGTGCTTGCCGACCTCTGCGGGCGACCCGTGCTGGCCCATGTCATCGACCGCGTTTCGCGCGCCGCGACTGTCGACAGCGTGGTGGTAGCGACCACGACCGAGCCCGCCGACGACGCCGTCGTGGCTCTGGCAAAGGAACTCGACGTCAAGGTCAGCCGGGGCCCGGTGAACGATGTGCTCACCCGCTTCCTGCTGGCGGCGCGTGAACACTCAGCGGACGTGGTCGTGCGTATCACCGCCGACTGCCCGCTCATCGACCCGGCGATCCTTGACACCGTGGTCTGTGCCCGCGCCGAGGTGGACGCCGAGTACGCGAGCAACGTGAAGCCACCGACCTACCCGGAGGGGTACGACGTCGAAGCGGTCACCCTCGAATGCCTCAAGCGGCTCGACGTGGAAGCGGTCACCGACTGGGAGCGTGAGCACGTCACCGCGAGGATTCGCGAACGCCCCGACGAGTTCCGCACCGCCAATGTCGCGAACGACCGCGACCTGTCGCCGATCCGGTTGACCGTCGACGTGGTCGAGGACCTTGTCCGCGTGACGAGGATCCTCACCGCCCTTCCTCTAGCGCCGCCGCCCGACGTCTCCACTGTCGTCGCGTACTACGAGACGGCCGACGAGTCGCTGCGTGACCAGAGCGGTCTGCCTCGACGAGATGAGCGGTATCGTGCCCAGCGCGACGCCGCCCAACGCCAGGAGATCGGCGGGTGACCACATCGACGACGCGCATGGACAGCGACCTGCTCGAACGGGCGCGGCGCGTTCTGCCCGGCATCACCCAGACCTACAGCAAGGCACCCGACCAGCACGTCGAGGGCGTGTACCCGGTGTTCCTCGAGCGAGGCGACGGGTGCACGGTGACCGACCTTGATGGCAACGGCGACACGGGCTGCGGCAACGCGTCCTCGCGCATCGGCATGGACACGTTGTCGCCGTACACCGACGAGCTCGAAGCGTAGACCAGACGCTCGAGTGCCGCCTTCGTGCAGGCTTCG
>CATPBU010000155.1 GCA_955652455.1 Candidatus Dormiibacterota bacterium | reverse complement strand
GGTCCGGGGTCGACATCGATGCTCCAACCGCGGCCACGCGGCAGGTGCGGGAAGGCCCTCTCGATCGCCTCGCCGCGCACTGTGATCTGCCAGCGGTACTCGCCGCGCAGTCTGTGGAGAAAGGCGGGAGTCGGCCCGAGGACGTCAAGGCCCGACCCCAAGCCGAGTTTATCAGACACCTCCGCGAGCGCCCGGCGAGCGTCGAGCTCGGCGTGCGCGTCCTCGCGGTTGGCAACGGTGCACACAACCATGCGCGTGTATGGCGGGAAGCGAAGGGCTTTGCGGACGCGGATCTCTTCGTGCGCGAATGAGAGGTAGTCGTGCGTCGTCGCATGCCGCACCGCGTAGTGCTGGGGGCTGTACGTCTGGAGGATGACCCGCGCCGGTTCGTCGCCGCGACCAGCACGCCCCGCCACCTGGGTCAGCAATGAGAATGTCGACTCAC
Organism: Candidatus Dormiibacterota bacterium; assembly: GCA_955652455.1. The sequence goes on along the minus strand of CATPBU010000155.1, from coordinate 7,341 downwards.
CGCTGCGGTAATCCGGGAAGTGCAGCGATACATCGGCGTTGACGATCCCGACCAGGCGCACATTGCCGAGGTCCCAGCCCTTGGCGACCATCTGGGTGCCGATCAGGCAGTCGGCTTGGTGACGAGCGAACTTGTCGTAGATGGTGAAGTAGGCATCGCGCGTCGCCGTGGTGTCGCGGTCCATGCGCAGGAGGCGCACGTCGGGGAAGCGCTCGTGCACCTCGACCTCGAGGCGCTCGGTTCCCATGCCCAGGCCACGGATGGCGGTGGACCGGCAAGCCGGACAGATCTCGGGGAGTGGACGCGACGAGCCGCAGTAGTGGCAGTCGCAACGCCGGCGCTGCGCGTGGTACACGAGGGACACGCTGCAGCTGTCGCAGCTGAGCGCCTCGCCGCAGTTGCGGCACACCACCACAGTCGCGCTGCCGCGGCGGTTGAGGAAGAGGATCGACTGCCCGCCGGCGTCATGGCATTCGCGAAATGCTCGGACCAGCTCGAGTGACAGCGGACTGCGGTTGCCCGCACGCAACTCCTCGCGAAGGTCGACCACCTCGATCGGTGGCAGCGGCCGTCCGCTGATGCGTCGGTCGAGCCTGACCAGCTCGAAGCCGCCGGTATGGGCTGCGTAGTACGTCTCGACCCGCGGCGTGGCGCTGCCCAGGACAACCGGGACCCGCTGGAGGCGACCGCGCTCGAGCGCCACATCGACGGCGTGATACCGCGGAATGCGGTCCTGCTTGTACGCGCCGGCGTCCTCCTCGTCGACCACGATGACGCCGAGGCGCGGCAGTGGGGCGAACACCGCGCTCCGCGAGCCCACCACGACGTCGAGGCTGCCGTCGCGGATGCGGCGCCACTCGTGGGCACGCTCGGACTCGGTGAGCCCCGAGTGCAGCACCGCAACCCGGCCGGGGAACCTGGCAGCGAACCGCCGGATGGTCTGCGGGGTCAGGGCGATCTCGGGCACCATCACGATCGCCTGGCGACCTGCCGCCAGCGCCGCGGCGATGGCGACGAGGTATACCTCGGTCTTCCCCGCACCGGTGACGCCGTGGAGCAGTACCCGGCGATGGGTGCCGGTGGCAATCGCGTCGAGCAATGGGGCGGCCGCGGAGCGCTGCGGCTCGGTCAGGGCCGGCGGGGTCTCTGCGATGTCGTCTTTCCCCGCCTTGGCCGCCTGCACCGCTGCGGACGTGGTGCGCGGGCCGCGCTTGCGGCCACCTGGCCGTGCCGAGCGAACACCCTTGGGAAGCATCGCCCTGATCACCTCGCCGAGGGGTGAGCAGTAGCGCTCGGCGATCCAGCGGGCCAGCGCGAGCGCCGCCGCGTCGAGGATCGGAGGTTCATCGAGAACTGCAGCGATCTGCTTGGCCTCGCCGCTGGTCATCTCCCTGTCCACGCCGACTATGTAGCCGAGCACTCCACGGCGTCCGAACGGCACCTCGACGCGAGCGCCGGGCACCGCGGCTGCGGCCAGGTCCGGCGGGACGGCGTAGGTGAAGTGATCCTGCGGAAGGATCGCTCCGGTGTCGGGCACAACGGCGACGTATGTGAAGGGCGCCAGCTCGGCGGCGGCCTCAGCTGACGTAGGTGTGATTTGTATCGTCACCGTCGCACCCGGCCAGCGGCGTTGAGGCGCCCGGCCACGATGTCGAGCAGTGCCTCCGCGACCAGGGCTTTGGCGCGCTGTGAGATGTGCGCCACCAGGCCGGCGGAGTCGAACACACTGACCTCGTTGTCCGCGCTGCCCATGCCGATCTCTGAGCGCGAGACGTCGTTGAGGACGATCAGGTCGAGCCGCTTGTCGGCCAGCTTGCGGAGCGCGTTGGCCTCGATGTCATCGGTCTCAGCGGCGAAACCGACGACGAGCACGCCACTGCGAACCGGGTCGTCGGCAAGACCACCAAGGATGTCGGCAGTGGGCACCAAGTGCAGCGTCAGCGAGTCACGCTTCTTCAGCTTGCGCGGTGCGATGTCGGCCACCCGGTAGTCGGCGACCGCCGCCGCCATCACCAGCGCCGCAGCACCGGGCAGCGCGTTTCTCACCGCCGCACGCATCTCGTCTGCTGTGTCCAGCTGGACAACGGTGAGGTGCGGATGATCTGGAGCCGCGACCGTGGTGATCAGGGTCACCGCGGCGCCGCGCTCGGCCGCCGCCAGCGCGATGGCGTTTCCCATCCGGCCACTGCTGCGGTTGCCGAGGTATCGCACCGGGTCGATGGGTTCGCGAGTGCCCCCGGCAGTGACGACAACACGGCGGCCGGCGAATTGGGGGGCTGGTCGGGGCACAGCGGGGCGTACTGTGCCACGTTCCGCCGTATCAGCCTCCGCGGGCGGGCAACTGCGCGAGAGTTGCCTCCACGACGGCAGCGACATCGGCCATGCGACCGACGCCGTCCGCACCGCTCGCCAGTCTGCCGCTGACCGGCCCGATGAACTCGACCCCGCGTGAGCGCAGAACCTCAACGTTGGCGCGCGTCGCCGGATGCTCCCACATCGCGGTCTCCATCGCAGGCGCAACCAGCAGTGGTGCGCGACTGGCCAGCACCGCTGCGGTCACGCCGTCGTCGGCGAGCCCATGCGCCAGCCGCGCAATCAGGTTGGCCGACGCGGCCACCGCGACATGCACCTCCGCCCATGACCCCAGCTCGATGTGGCCCATGCCGTGGGTGGTGCCGGTCTTCTCCCAGACGTCGTCGAGCACGGGGTTTCCGCTCAGGCTCTGCAATGTTATCGCTGTGATGAAGCGGCGCGCGCCGGTGGTCATGGCGACGCGTACGTCGCAGCCTTGTTTGCGCAGCGCGGTGATCACCTCGCATGCCTTGTACGCCGCCACGCTGCCGGACACGTGCACCGCCACCTTGCCTGCCTGGCTCTCGGCCGCGCTCATGGCGCCGTCTCCGAGCGGCGGCGGCGCACGATATCGAGGATCTCGCGCGCCGCACGGTTGACGTCGTCGTTCACAACCCGGTGATCGTACGCCGCGCCCTCTGCCATCTCGGCCACCGCGTTGCGCACCCGCAACTCGACAGACGCCTCGTCCTCGGTGTCGCGGGCCATCAGGCGCCGGCGCAGCTCATCCTCAGTAGGCGGCATCAGGAAGATGAACAGCGCGCCCTCAACACGTGGACGGATCCACGCCGCCCCCTGGACGTCGATCTTGAGCACGATGTCCTCGCCCCGCGCCAGCGCCTCCTTCACCCGAGCCTCGGACGTGCCGTAGAGGTGGCCGTGCACTCGCGCCCATTCCAGGAACTCGCCGCGGTCCGCCATCGCGCGGAACGTCGGCTCGTCGATGAACGAGTAGGAGACGCCGTCGGTCTCTCCCGGCCGCGGGTCTCGGGTGGTGTATGACACGCTGTAGCGAAGCGCCCGGTCGAGGCGGCGCAGTTCATGCAGGACGGTGTCCTTGCCGACCCCGCTGGGTCCGGAGAGAACGATCAGCCGGCCAGGCTGGGTTGTGACCCGGGGTGCTCGCCCCATCACGAGATCTCCTCTGCCGCCAACAGGGCCGCCTCGAGGTCGGCGGGCACAGGCGAGGTGAAGTCGCAGCGCCGGCCATCGTCGGGGTGAAGGAACGTGAGCCGCTGAGCGTGCAGGGCCGGCCGCGTGATGATCGCCTCAGCTCGGCGCCCGTACACGGGATCTCCCGCGATCGGGTGGCTGATCGACGCCATGTGCACGCGGATCTGATGGGTGCGGCCGGTGAGCAGCCGAACCTCGAGCCGGGTGAAGCGGCGCAGGCGCTGCGCCACGGCGAAATCGGTGATCGCGGGCCGGCCGCCGTCGACGACTGCCATGCGCTGCCGGTGCCCAGGGTCTCGCCCGATCGGGGCATCGACACGGCCCGTCGACTCACGGAAGGTGCCGTGCACAAGTGCCCAGTAGACGCGACCAAGAGTGCGGCGCTGCAGCTGCAGCGAGAGCGAATGGTGAGCCGCCTCGGTCTTGGCCACCACCAGCAACCCACTGGTGTCACGGTCGAGCCTGTGGACGATGCCGGGACGCTGCTCACCGCCCAGCTGCGACCAGGTTGTGCCGCGCTGGCGCAGGCCATCGGCGAGGGTTCCCGCCGGGTGTCCGGGCGCCGGGTGCACCACCAGACCGGCGGGCTTGTCGATCACCGCCAGCGCGTCATCCTCGAATACGATGCTCAGCGGAACCTGCGGTCCGGCGACATCCGCGACCGGCTCGGCCGCTGGTGGGATGACCACCACGACATCGTCGGAAGGCCCCACACGCTGACCGGATTTGGCGGGGCGGTCATTGACCCTGACGTGGCCGCCGGCGATGAGAATCTGCGCGGCGCTGCGGCTGACCCCCGACTGTTTGGCGACACGCAGGTCGAGCCGGCTGACCCGGTCGCTGCGCTCAGCCACCTCGTTCACGCGGCGCGGTCGCGACCTGGCGCCGGAGTGCGCAAGGTCAGCACCCCGAGGAGGATGCCGAGGACGATCGCCATGTCGGCGACGTTGAACACCGGCCATTTCTGCAGGTCGATGAAGTCGACGACATATCCCCACACGAAACGGTCAAGGGCGTTGGCGATCGCGCCGCCGAGCACCATCCCGAGCAGGACCTGCGGAAAGACACCAGGACCAAAGCGCCGACCCGCCAGCAGGATGTAGAGGGCGACAGCTGCCGCCACCACCAGGAAGACAACCTGCAACTGAGGGAAGAGCCCGAAAGCGGCGCCGCGGTTCTCGATGTGGTGGATGGTCACCGGGCCGCTGGCCGGGACCTGGTTGCCCAGCGCGATGTGTTGTGTGACCAGCCATTTGCTGAGATGGTCGACGGCGAAGACGATGCTCGCGGTGGTCAGCAGCACGATCAACTGACGGCTCCGGCTGGGGACCGCGTCGGCGGCCGCCTGGTGACCGGCCGCGGCGGGCAGGCCCGAATGGTCCTCGTTCATCGCTTCGTCAGGATAGCGGCGGCCAGCGTCAGGGCTGCGGCCCGGCGCGCTCTCCGAACAGGACCCGGCCCAGCCGCACCATGGTTGAACCCTCGGCGACGGCGATCTCGAAATCGTCGCTCATGCCCATGCTCAGCTCGGCCAGAGTGATCGTGTGGCCGTCGCGCAGGCTGGCGCGCAGCGCCAGCTGGCGCGCAAAGCAGTCTCGGGCCGCATCGGGCGACCCCGGTGGCGCGATGGTCATCAACCCGACTGGCTCGAGCCGCGGCAGCCCCAGCACCTCGGTGAGCAGCGCGGCCGCGGCATCGGCGGGCACGCCGCCGCGTCCGGCGATTCCGGTCAGCTCAATCTCGATGAGAACAGGGAGCCGCGCTGCGTCGGCGGCGCGGTGGCGGTCGAGCGCAGCGGCGAGTGGCGCGGAGTCGACCGAGTGCACCACGTCGAAGATGGTCGCCGCCGTGCGCGCCTTGTTGCGTTGGACGTGCCCGATCATGTGCCACGTCGCCGCCCGATCGACAAGCTTGGACTTCTTGGCCTCGGCCTCCTGTACGCGGCTCTCGCCGATGTCGCTGATACCGGCTCGCAGAGCCCAATCGATGGCCGCCCCTGGGTGTCCTTTGGTGACGGCCACAAGGCGCACGCCTGCGGGGTCGCGGCCGGCGCGCTCGGCCGCCTGCCCCACCCGCATGCGCACCTGGTGCAGCCGTGAGGCGACTTCCTCGCCGTCGCTCATTTGCCGATATCGAGAGCAGGTTCGCTGCCCGCGTCGGTATGTTTGCGGCGGCGACGCGGTGCATCCGGTGGACGAGTCCCCGGTGGGTTGGCGAGCACGTCCTCGATGGTGGCACGCATCTGCTCGACGTCCTTGAACGACCGGTACACCGATGCGAAACGCACGTACGCGATCTCGTCGAGCGCGCGGAGGTGCTGCATCACCATCTCGCCGATCTCGCGGCTGCGAATCTCGGTGACGTTGCGCGCGCGCAGCGCGTTCTCGATGTCGTCGACGACCGTCTCGAGCTGGGCCGACGCGAGCTCCCGCTTGGTAGACGCGTTGACAAGCCCGCCGAGCAACTTGCGCCGGTTGAACTCCTCGCGCCGTCCGTCCTTCTTGACCACCCACAGGGGCACCGCCTCGACCCGTTCATAGGTAGTGAAACGCTTGTGACAGACAAGGCATTCGCGCCGCCGGCGGATCGCTTCTCCGGTTTCGGAGTCGCGCGAGTCGACGACCTTCGACTCAGGATGCGAACAGTATGGGCACTTCATGGCACAAACAGAGGGCCCCGGCGAGGCGAGGCCCTCCGCTCGATAACGGGTTCCTAGCGACGGTCCCGGAGGAACGCCGGGATGTCGAGATCGTCCGCGTTGGCCGGGCTCGAGGAACGGCCACCGATGGTGAAGGCGGGTGACCCAGCCATCACCGATCGTGCCGCCGGCTCATAGGCGAGCGTGCCGAGCACATCGATCTGCCCGGTGAAGCCGGTGGCGATCACGGTGATCTTGACCTCGCCCTTCATCTGCTCGTCGATGACGGTCCCGAAGATGATCTGCGCGTCCGGATCGGCCGACTCACTGACCAGCTGGGCTGCCTCGTTGACCTCGTAGAGCGTGAGGTCCGGGCCGCCGGTGACGTTGAGCAGGATCCCCTTGGCGCCGGCGATGGTGGTCTCGAGGAGTGGGCTGGCCACCGCATCGCGCGCCGCATCGGCAGCGCGTGTGTCGCCGTTGCCGAATCCGATGCCCATCAGCGCCGCACCCTGCCCTGACATGATCGCCTTGACGTCGGCGAAGTCGAGGTTGATGAGACCCGGGAACACGATCAGGTCGCTGATGCCCTGGACGCCCTGGCGCAGAACGTCGTCGGCCAGCTTGAACGCCTCGGTGATCGGCGTCTTCTTGTCGACGACCTGCATGAGTCGCTCGTTGGGGATCGTGATCAGGGTGTCGACGCGCCCCTGCAGATTGGCGATGCCGTCGTCTGCGCAACGCTGCCGCTTCAGCCCTTCGAACTTGAAGGGCTTGGTGACGACCCCGATGGTCAGCGCGCCCTGGTCGCGCGCGATCTCTGCGACAGTCGGGGCGGCGCCGGTGCCGGTGCCGCCACCCATGCCGGCGGTCACGAACACCATGTCGCAGTCTTCCAGCAGCTTGGTGATCTCCCCACGCGATTCCTCGGCGGCCTCGGCGCCGCGCACCGGGTCGCCACCCGCGCCGAGCCCGCGCGTCAGCTTGGACCCAATGCGCACCTTCTTATGGGCGTTGCTGAGCTGCAGTGCCTGGTGGTCGGTGTTCACGGAGATGAACTCGACCCCCTTGAGGCGGCTCTGGATCATGCGGTTCACGGCGTTGCTGCCGCCCCCACCGACCCCGACAACCTTGATGCGGGCATTCCCCTCCAGCGTCCGGTCGAGATCGTTCATGGG